>JAWCLH010000050.1 GCA_038851035.1 Thermoplasmata archaeon | reverse complement strand
GGTACAATACAGACAAACCGCATATGAGTCTTAATTTGGATAGAGCCGAGACCCCGATTCAGGCGTTCGTGCGCAAGCTCAGGCCTCATGAGCGGAAGGAGTATTTAAAGGTCCATAAGGAGGAGTTTTGAGGATGGGTAGAACAAAGACCACCTGGAAGCGCCGAGAAGAAGTAATTTTAGGATATCACATCCCTCCGCCGCCCGCAAAGACTAATAACAGCGACATCAATTTGAGCGCCGGTGGAGAGAACCGACGCGGGCTACGACGCCGCCCTGGAGTTCTACGACCAGTACTACGGCGAGCTCTTTGACCTCCAGTTCTACGCCGCGCTGGCTCGCAGGTTCGGCTCGCCGGTTCTGGACGCGATGTGCGGGACCGGGCGCCTCGCCATCCCGCTCGCGCGGGCCGGGTACGACGTTGTGGCCTTCGACTCTCACGAGGGCATGCTCGCACTCGCCAGAAAGAAGCTCGAGGCCGAGGGTGAAGAAGTAAAGCGGAGGCTCGAGCTCCGCAGGGAGGATGTCCGCTCATTCGACCTGGGCCGGGAGTTCAACCTGATAATTGTCGCCCTAAGCTCCTTCCTCCATCTGATCGAGCCTGCGGACCAGGACGCCGCCGTCGCGTGTCTCAAACGCCATCTGAGCCTTGACGGCGCGCTGGCGGTCGCCTGCCTCAACCCCCTCTCACTGCGCGGGGGCCACCCTGACGGCCTGAGCGTGACCAGAATTCTGCCCGATGGGAGCAGGGTCTGCAGGCGCAATACAGTCGAGGTCGACAGCGAGAGCGGCCTGCTCCACATGCGCTTCCGCTGGGAGCACGTGGGGCCGGCGGGCTGCCGCGTCGTGGACAACGAGTTCGACCTGAAGCTCCTCCCGCCCAACAGGCTCAAGGCGCTGCTCGAGGGCGCGGGTCTCGAGATAATGGAGAGGTGGGGCGGGTACAGCGGGGAGCCCCTGACCTCGAGCAGCAGATGGATCGTTTTCGTGGCGCGGAGGAGGCCCGTGGTCCATCTGAGGGCGTGAAGCGGCTAAATGAGAGAGGGGGCTCCGAGAGCGACTTAGCCCTCGAATTCACCCGGGCGCTCTGAATTCGGTGCCCGTCGGTGCATGGGGGTTCAGATTCGCCCGGCTAGGCGACGAGATGGCCTGAGGCTCGGCTCCTGTCTAGGACCCGAGCTTTTCGCAGGTGATTCTGTCAGGAGTCTTGTCCCAGCAAGCCCTCCAGAACCCTCCGGCTCTCAACGCCCTCCTCCAGCGTGTTGGCCTCGATTACATAGGTTCCCCTGTAATCTCTCAGGGCGCGCAGAGCAGGGGCGAGCGGCGCGGTCCCCCTCCCCAGAACGAGATGCTCGTCCCTCTCACCTGTGTTGTCGTGGATGTGGACGTTAGTGAAGCGCGGCGCGAGCTCTAGGAACTCCTCCACATTTCCGCAGGTGTGGGCGTGGCCGATATCGAAGCACAGGCCCAGCCCCGTGCCCTCGACAAGCCGCAGCACCTCGGCCGGGGTCTGGAAGAGCAGGGCCCTCATTCGCGGCATATTTTCCACTGCGACTGGCACCCCGTGCTCCTCACGCGCGGCGTCGAGCCTCCTCATCGCCGCGAGCGCCAGCTCTCGGACGCGCCCCGGAGCCATTCTAGACACGGGCGACATCAGGCCAGGGTGGACGGTGACGCAGAGCGCTCCCAGCTCAGCGGCAATGGCGATGGTCTCGACTGTCTCGGCCATCGAGGCCTCGCGTACCCTCTCCGAGAAGGATGTGATGTTGATATCGCTCAAGGGCGCATGGACCTGAAGCTCCATATGATTAGACCCGAGGAATTCGCGAAGGAACTGTCTGATTGCTCTCAGGTGGTGCCTGTACTCCGCCACGACCTCCCAGACGGAGAACTTCCCCAGAATTCGGGGCGCCACCTCCTCCACAGGCTCATGGCAGAGGGCTGGAACTGAGACTGCGATTCTGTTCACCGGTCCGGCCCCCCTCCCGACCCCCCAAGCTTCATCGCGCGCCGACACAGCGCATGATCCTCAATCGCCCAGGCTCGAACCAGGCTACTCTTCCTCGTCCTCCCCGCCCCCTTCGAGTTCCCTCCTCCAGTCCCAGGGCTCGCCCCTTTTCCACTGCAAATGCGCCTCTCGCCAGATACCCTTTCCGCCGGCGGCTACGCGCTTCCCACTCAGTTTCAGCTGCTTCCTAGTGTCCGGTGCAACGCTGTCTATCAGGGCCATCAGCCCTGGGTGTTCCAGCCTGACAGTGATGTCGCCCAATGGACTCTCTCCTTCGGAGAAACTCACCTTTCCCACAAAAGCGGCCTGCTTGTTCAGCCTGAATACAGTGAGGCTCTCGCCCTTCATTCCCTTCAGGAGAACCCGGCGGGCGGCGTCGCGAATTCTCTGGCGCCTGAGTAGCTCAGCGAATTTCGCCACCGACTCTCCCCTGCCCACGAGTCTGTACTCGGGCTGGACGGTCACAGCACCGGTGGCGCTCTGAATCACGGGCTCAGGCCCTCTTTGCTCTCCGGCAGGGGGCTTTCCTTCCCCCTTCCCTCCCACGCATTCCCCCGCCCATGTCTCCTTTCCGGTGCCATTTCCGGTGCCTCCTCCCCTCCCCTCGCCTTCTTCAACTATTCGATCTTCAGCCGTTCCCCGCTCTTCCGGGCCCTGCTCCCGACCCCCGGACTCGACTCCCTCGAATTTCAGGTCCGGGAAAATGTTCAGCATCGCCCTCCGGACCTTCTCCCCGTCCTCGCTCGGCTTTACAGACGCCTCTACGGTCAGCATCCGCCTCTCCGTGGCGAAATATGGACTATCGGGAATTAATTTTTCGGAAGGATGGGAGACACGGGCCGTTCCTCGGACCCCTTATGCCCTTCCGAGTCCGGGCGCGCTCGGTGCCGAGGGCGCCATTGAAAAGCGCCCAAGACCCCACTACTTCATTAGGACCAAGACCCATTCATGCTCCCGTGAGCGGTGGGGGCGACGAGGAACTGGTTAACTGGGACGGTGTGCTGAGCCCTGATGAAAGGGGGCGAATACTGGCAAGAATTCGCTCCGCATTCGCAGAGGTTGGGACCAGAATTCCGGATTTCGTCGAGGTGGAAGGGAGGAAGCTCCCGCTCAGGGAAACCGTGCTAGCCTATCTAGAGAGGGAGCGATGGACGCGCCGAGAGCTGGGCGAGGTCGATGCGCTCTGCGCCGCCCTCGAGGGAAGGGTAGCGGAGCTCGAGCGCTCTATCAGGGAAGGGGACATAGACGAGGCCTCCGCGTTGGCGCTGATGAGGGAGGCGCTGGGCATCCTGAGGGCGTTGAGCCACTTGAGAAAGCTTGGCGACGCCGGAGAAAGGAGCGTGGCGAAGGAGGCCCTGATGAGCAGGGTGGAGGACGAAAGGAGGTGGCTGCGCTTCGTCAGGAGGGTTAGGGGGTAGGGCTCGGCGGGCAGATTTTAAGCTCAGGGTCATTTAAATAGGCAGCTCTATCTCTAAAAAAAGCTTAAAAATAATCAGTCTAATTAATGACTTGCAGGGGAGGTTGAGGCATGGGTAACCATAAATGGTTCCTATTGATATTTGTTGTGATCCTGAGCACGCCACCAATGGTGAGTTCTTTATCTCACGGGCCTCCGGAAATTGACGGGGCCTACACTGCGGAGAGTAGGATAGATTGCAGAAACGGCTCCTACGAGCCATGGTGGAAGTACGAGTGGAACTATAGAAGGCCTGTGATGATAGACAATCGGGGAAATCCCACGAGCATTTCAGGTTATCAAATCCTATTGAATATTACATGGACGAGCCATATGAAAACGGACTTTTCGGACCTCAGGTTTGTGCAATTCAACTCTTCAACTAACACCTATATCCCACTCCCCTATTGGATAGAAAATCAAAATAATGGGAAATATGCCTGTGTGTGGGTAAATGTAAGCAGTCTCGCAGGAGGAGCTTTCACAACTGTCTATATGTATTATGGAAATTCCGGAGCGGCGTCGGAAAGTGATGCCAGCACGACATTCTTATTCTATGATGGATTTGATGGCGGCAATCTGAATCTTAATAATTGGACTGTGGAGGACAATTCAGTCATCACATATACTATTTCGGGGGGAGTCTTGAAGGCGTTCGGGAGTTCTTCTTATAAAGGAAACGAAGAGCGATATAAAACAAATTTCCCCATAACCTCGAGTGGTTATGCAATATCCTCCATTTTAAGAATTGGTACACCCAATGCAGGCCTGAAAATGGGCGCTTACGTGGGATATTATTACAGCACCGCCTGGAAAATATCTGCTGTCGGACAAATTGGTAACGGCTGGGATGGCCACAATGAGATAGGATTATATCGCGTGGGATGGGCGTACGAGAACGGAATTATACTCGATCCTTCTGATATCGATGGGCGCTATTATAATTATGAGATAAGGCTACTGGACTGGTCCATCGGAAAAGTGCAGATATTAATAAACGGCGTCGATAAAGGGACCTACACCAATTCGCTCATAGCGAGCACGACACTCTACCCAACCCTTATCGCCACAATAGATACCTGCACAGATGCCGAGATTCACTTTGACAATATCTTCGTCCGCAGATACATCACGCCCGAGCCCTCGGTAAACCTTGGTGAGGAGGAGAGGCCAGTCAAATTCAAGAGCTTCTCCGTCGCTCCTAGCCTCCTCAACGAGGGCGACGTGCTGGAACTCAATGCAACCTTCGAGAACCCCGCGCCCGACGAGATAAGAATTCGGGTCTCTCTACACGATGGAGAGAGCTTCGAGAGCTCGCGCGAGATATGCGCAACGGAGCTCCCTCTGGCCCCGCAGGCCGAGACTGAGGTTAGCTTCAAGTGGATTCCCGATGGCGGGAGCCACACCGTCTGGCTGGCGCTCATGGGCACACCGCTCGCCTCAAGGACGCTCTACGTGAACCGCTACCCGGTCCTGAGCCCGATAATGGACCAGGTCGCGAGCCAGGGGAAGAACTTCAGGCTGCTCATCTTCGCAGAGGACGCCGACGGCGACAGGCTCAACTGGAGCGAGGACTGCCCGCTGTTTGACATTATACCGCGCGGCGAGCAGAGCGCCGAAATCAACTTCACACCGACAAATGACGAC
>JAWCLH010000049.1 GCA_038851035.1 Thermoplasmata archaeon | reverse complement strand
GTTCCAGCCGAGGGCTATTCTACCCAGGATGAGGAAAATCGCCAGAAGGGGCAGCAAATGCTCCATTGAGACCACCGGACCAGGCTACCCGTTTGGCTCGACCGTCACTGAAAAACTCCTCGCATCGCCCAAGTATCCTCCCCCCATCACTCTCAGGAAAAGGATGGCGTGCAGGGAGGGACCCCGGTGATTGGCGGCGCTGATGAGAAGCCTCCAGCTTGAGCTTTGCCCGGCGCGCAGACTCAAGGAGCCGGTCAGATGCCTCACATTGAACTCGGATGGGTGGCCACTCGTGGCGTTCATGGAAAATAAGGAAAGCCGATGAAGTCGCTGGAGGACTCGATGAGGACCGTGAGCTCGACGGAGGAGAGGGGCGCGAGGCGCAGCGACCAGCCCGGCCGGAGCTCGAGGCTCCCGTTCCGGAGCATCCCGAGAGAGGTCAGCTTAAGAAAGTCTTCGAAGTTGCCCAGTGCTGCTAAGATTGACCGTGAACTCGACCGCTGCTTCGGGCTCCAACGGCCGGGGTGCATTGGATTCGACGGCTGCAATATGGACCCCCGGACATAGACCCTCAGGCTCTCTAAGCTCTCCACGGGGCCCTTGGGCGGGGACGGACCGCAGGAGTGTGTCGTGAGCCACACGGAGTAATTCGTGTCGCGCATGGCGCCGGGCGGGGGAGTTAAGTACAATGTCATGGAGAGTTTGATACCGGCGGTGCCCTTGGTCGTGTCAGCGTTCTCGGGAATCTCGACGACGGTCTTCGTGGCATACCTCCCCTCAGGAACCTCCTCAGTGAAGCTGCTATCGTCCATCACGGGCGGAACCACCCTTGCGATGCCCGCCTCAATCGAGGCCACGCAGAATTTCTCCCTCACGTTCCAGGCGGTCAGTATGTCGAGGTCGGCTCCACCGTGTCGCCCGGATAAGCCGGTTTTGGAACCGGTGGCTTTATATCTGCCGTCACCCAGGGCAGAATACCGAGCTTTATCGAGATGGTGTTCCTCGGGCAGCTCTCGACGCCGCGGATTTGAAAATTGTAGCGCCCGGCCATGGTAATTTCTCCGGATAGAGGGTCTTGGAGGATGGTCTTGTTATCGCCTGGGTCGATTTCAAATGGCACGGAGGGAACGAGGAGGCAGGACCATGTGGTGAAGCTCCAAGGGTACAGGGTCAGGTTGACCATGGGGAGGGGGCCGTCTCGAGTGTTCTCAAGCTGGAAGCCATACTGAGCATAATACTGTCCCAGGGAAGTGTTCACGCTCCGGGTAGTGTTCCCGGGAGCGATGCTGAGCAGATAGTGGGCCGCGCGAGCCCCAGTCCCTTCTCCGCCGGTCTCCTCAGCCGGTCTACCCAGAACGGGGAGCAGTTTGATGGTGACGAGGCCCAGGATGGCCAACGTGAGGAGCCTCCGGCGTACCTATTTTCTCAGGGGGGTAATCAGGGGAAAGGGCCGGCATCCGCCGAGGGGGCTGGAGTGGTTGTTACTCTGTCACCTTAACGTAATTTCGCACTGTTTTTCAAACCGTTTTTGATGATGCCTCGAGCTTTCTGGAGCGGTGTTTTAATGAGTGGCCGGGCAGGGTGGTGATGGGTAGCGTGGTGCTCGGACCCGCCGCTGGCCCGGGACCGCCGGAGCCGCGGCCTGGACTTCATCTCTTACCTCATCTCTTATACCCAATTCTTCTCAGGAACTCCCTCCGCTCCCTGACGTCCGCCTCGCCCTCGAGCCCCCTGCTCCTCTCCCCGTCTATGACCCCGAGAATTCCCCGGCCCCGCTCGTTCTCGCCGATAATTACGTCCACAGGGTTTGCGGTGGCACAGAAGATCGTGCACACCTCCGGGACCTCCCTGAGCGCCCGCAGGACGTTGATGGGATATGCGTCCTTCAGGGCTATGAAGAAAGTGTGCCCCGCAGAGAGCGCGAGGGCGTTTCTCGCCGCCACCTGCTTCATCTCATCGTCGTTCCCCTCGACCCTAACTAGGCACTTCGAGGAGGCCTCGCAGAACGCAACGCCGAACCTCGCCTGCGGAACCGTGTTCACGACAGCCTCGTAAATGTCCTCGGCGGTTTTGATGAAGTGGGACTGTCCGATGATGATGTTCAGCCCCTCGGGCTTCTCTATCCTGACGCTTTTCAACTCCATCCGGACACCGGGCCCCGATTCGCGCCCCGGAATTTAGGCTCTTCGGCGCTCGACCTCTGCCTCGATAACGGCCCTCTCCACCCTCTCCCGCCCCGCTCTCTCCCTCCATTTGATGCTGCGGCAGCGGGTCAGGGCAGGGCCGAAGAGGGACCGGAGCTCATCCCCGGTGAAATAGTGCCGCAGAATTCCATCGCCGCGCAGAAACGTCCCCCTCTCCACCTCCCTCCCCTTTCCAAATCGCGCGTCATCAACGGAGAAGACCGTGACCCACGCCCTCCCCCCATCCGCCAGAACCCTGAGCATCTCCGAGGCGGTCCTGCGCCTCCCCTCTTCTTCGAGGTGCTCGAGAAGGTGACGGCAGAAAACGAGGTCAAAGCTCTGGCTGCGGAAGGGCAGCTCCGTAGCGTCGCCGAGAACCAAAGACCAGGTCCCGCGGCGGAGCAGGGGTTTGAGCGCGGAGATTGAGAAGTCCAGCCCAACGAGCATGGGTCCCTCCCCCGCCTCTGGCGCCGGGCCCATTTCACGAGGGGAACCGCCCGAATCCCCGCTCACCGGGGCTCTCGCCCGGAAGGACAAGAGCCCCCCTACCGCCCCCCCGGCACCAACCTGAAAAGCCCAGCGCGCCCCCTCCTTCTCTCGGTGCCAGGATATGTCGGTCCGAATCCGCGCACTCAGCACGCTCAGGACGCGGCCACCGCCGCATCCCAGCTCGAGCACCCTAGCTCCTCGCGGGATTTCTGGAAGCCACGGAGCACTCCCCCACGGCAGAGGCCGGCGCAAGTAGAGAGCGTCCCAGGCCTCCCGGGTGCTCAGGTGCGGGCCACCATCCTCGCTCCCGAAATGAGGGGAGCGCCGCGCGTCCGCGCCCCTCTCATCCATCTCAGAACATCTTCTCCAGCGCCTCTTGGCCGCTCATGCCCTCGGATATCCCGAGCTCCCTCGCCTTCTGCGACACGCCGGCGACCTTCGCACGGAGCACGTCGTCGAAGCTCCTGACGCCCGTGACCCTGACCGCGACCTCGCCCATTTTGTCCATCGCTTCCATATTGAGGTATCCGCACATCACGAAGCCCCTCCGGGCGCGTACCAGCACCAGAGGAGCGACCGGCAGCTGAACCCTCACCCCGAGCGCCGTTCCGCCCCGCAGCTCGAGCTGCTGTACCTCCAGCATTCTTTCACCTCGAGCAAGATAACCCGAGGGTAATAAATTGATTGCGCCTGAGGCTGGGGTGCGATACTCACTTAATCCTAGAAACAGTTGCTGGAGGGGGAGGCCTTCAGAGCCATGGTGGTGTGGAATGAGGGAGAGTGTCGTTTGGTTGCGGGACCCACTTGAGGTCACTTACTCCCCAGAGAGGCTCGAGCTGCTTGCCTGGCTGAGGAGGAGGGCGGAGGAACTCGGCTCAGCCCTTGGCCCTGGCTGGTTTGTCCACGGCTCGCTAGCCCGGGGCGATGTTCACAGGCGCAGCGACATTGATCTGGTGTACCTCGAGCGCGGGACTGTGCCCTCCTTCAGTGTAGAGCTGGGGCTGGAGAGAGCGGGGATTGAGTGGCTCAGCCGGGAAATCGTTGTGGCCACGCCGAACAGCGCTCCAAAGGGACGAATTCTCATTGACTCCAGAGCCTCAGTAACATTCCCTCTCGTCCCCTTCAAACCGAATGAAGAGGGCTTCTACAGGTTCGGAGGGGCGCTGCCAGCGAAGGGGCTAGCCACGGCCCCACGCGTGCCGGGGGTCAGTAAAAGGCTCCTCCTGGTGATTCCCACCGCGAAAGGCCACATCGAGAGCTCGGTGGTGGGCAGGGAGGCAGAGGTTTCCCGCTTTCTCAACGTTCCCTTTGAGGTCGTTAGCGAGCGGGTCAGGGTGCTCACCAGGCGGAGTGACGTGGGAAGAACCGGTGTTTACCTGAGAGAGGAGGTGCCAGATGAGATCTCTTTCGAGGAATTTTTAAAGCGTCTGGCGGACAGAGACCCCGTGATTAGGCGGACCGTCACTGAGAGGGGAACGTAAGAGGGTTCCGACCATCACGGGCGCCTTCGGGCCAAGTCCATACTCCCCATCCCGATTCCATTGTCTCAGGAATCGATGGGGGAGGCAGCTCCCGCAGTCTCCCTGAGGTTTCTCAGGAACGATGGCAGTTCTTCAATGGTCCTGTTGCTCCCCCCGCACAGGCGCCGTAGGGCCAGCCAGAAGGTCTCGTCCGGAACCCCGCCACAGGCCGCTAGCAATTTCTTCAGCCTTTCATGGAGCTCCCGCCCCTTTAAGTCCCAGTCGGTCAGGAGGATAACTCGTCCGTGCTCTCGCGCGAGGACCTCACATCTCCTCAGCAGTCCCTGTCCCCTGTTTAGCATCAGAATTCTCCCGCGCACGCCGAGCTTCCTCAGCGCAGCGACGTCCCTTGCGCCCTCAACGAGCACGGGCGCATTCAGGCTCGCATCCCCCAGCTCCCTAAGGAGGCTTTCGAGCTCTTCGAGCTGCCTCTCCCTTGTCAGCCCTCATCACCCCCCTTCTGTCGGCCTGAGGCCCCATTCTTTTCACCGCTCCCGCAACCATTTTTCGCCCCAACCACCATCCCCACCTCCAGTTCGAGCTGCGGGACGAGGCGCCGGAGAATCTCCACCTCCGCTAGCCCAGCCACAAAAACGCACTTCCTCCGGCTCCTCGCGCCAGAAGCTATGGACAGTGTGCGGGCCTGAACCCCAAGAATTCTCGAAAGGCACTCGAGGAGTTCTGCGTTGGCCCTGCCCTTCTCTGCCCTCTCTGAAAGGGTGATTCTCAGCTTTCTTCTCCAGGAGTCGTAGGAGAGCTTTCCAGGGGTGCTTGAGCCGGGCCTGGTCTCGACTTCAATTACCACTCCGCCCTCCGCCGGCCTGATTGCGGCCGACACTCCCGGGAGGGCCCCATGGTGTCCATTCACGCCGGCCACGGGCAATGGAGCCTTTTCATCTATCATTCCTTCTCCCTGAGGTGGGAGAAGCGCTATACCATAAGCCTCGCGCCTGCCCTTGCTCACCCCCTCCCTCCCAGAGCGCAGAACACTCCCCCCGGACCATTTCTTGGATTGTGCCCCGGGGCTACTTGCCTCCATCACTGTTTCCTCTGGGGCCGATGCCCCCGGGGCGGCTTTTCCCCGGACGCTAACAGGCACCTTCATTGAGCGCGATGCGCACTCCAGCGGATGACCCGCGCCCGGGTTTCCGGCGCCGGGGTTGGTCTGGAATCATGTGCCGGCATCGCACCGGCGTCTCAGCCAGAGACCCATCTGCGGCGCCGATTGTCGCCCCAGGTCGTCGCTGCGGTTCATCTCTCCCCGCAGATTTGCCATGGGGCAGTAGACAATATATTAGTGAAATTTAATATTTTGCGTAGAATTTGGTCTACTCTGAGTTCCCGCGCGGGTACCCCCATTTCCTATGGAAACAACAGCCCAGTTAGTCGGCCTTCAGACTCCATCCGCCCTATAATAGAGCACTAGAATCGCATTTTATGAGAATCTACCGTAGAATTTCCAGAATCGCTCAGCGCTTGCGCTGGGCCTCTGCTCTGACTGGAGCGGGAGAACACGCTATGGACGTATTCTCAGGGGCT
>JAWCLH010000048.1 GCA_038851035.1 Thermoplasmata archaeon | reverse complement strand
GGGGGGGGGGGGGGGGGGGGGGGGGGGGGGGGGGGGGGGGGGGGGGGGGGGGGGGGGGGGGGGGGGGGGGGGGGGGGGGTACAGCGGCGGAAGCATGGGTAGCATGGGCGGAGCTGGAGGCCGTGGGGGTGCCGGGGGGACAGGGGGAGCCGGTGGGGGAATCGTATTCATAACTGCTTCAAAAGTTATCATAAAAGGAAATCTCAAAGCAAGCGGACTACCTGGACATGACGGCCTCCCCGGTGGCGCTGGAGGGGCAGGAGGGAATGGGGGAAGCGGAGGGGCGGGAGGAGGTGTAGTGTACTATCAGCCAGGAGGAGGGGGCGGTGGTGGGAACGGCGCCGCTGGTGGAAGTGGCGGCGACGGGGGAGGTGGCGGAGCGGGAGGCACTGTCTGGCTCAGGGCATACGAGCTCGAGCTCGGAGAAAATCTTGTCAGAGCCATCGGGGGCGCTGGGGGCAGGGGAGCGTCCGGGGGTGATGGCGGTGCTGGAGGCGCGGGGGGCGCCTCGGGCGGCACAGGCGCCCAGCCCGGCTCCGCGGGAACCGTCGGTGCATCCGGCTCCAACGGAAGAGATGGAGGCGCGGGAGGGGGTGGCCTAATCCGACTAGATTCAGTAATCTCGTCCGGCTCCGTGCAACCTCCTGCATATACTTCCGACCTTCCACGAACGCCGCTCGCATGGGCCACTTCAATCCCAATTCGCCCAGCCTCCCTCGCCCGCTGGGCGACCCTCAATGTCACTTACCGCGTTCAGGGAGAGGCCGGCCTTCGATTCGATGTTCTGGATGCCTCCAGTGGAGAGGTTGTAGGCGAGTGGCAGCCATCCGGGGAGGGTGAGGAGACCTTTGACCTCTCCGGCCTTACAGCTCCCTCCATACAGCTTAGGGTCACATTTTTCACCAACGGCTCTGAGGCCGCCAAACTAGACAGCTGGTCCTTGAGCTGGGTACCGAACCATGCCCCTCCCCCCCCGAAGGGGCTCGCGGTTGAGGGTCGGATGTCTGGATCTCCTGAAGCGATGAGGCTCACCACAACCCAGCCCTCTTTTAACTGGACTTTTACGGACGAAGACAGTGGACAGAATCAATCGGCCTTCAACATCTCGGTCCGCACGGGGCCGGGCGGGACAGGTCTGGTGATGTGGAGCCTTGAGAAAGAGAGCGCGAGCTCGCGGGTCGTGTTCGGAGAAGGAGGAGAAGAGGCTATTCCGCTTCAGAAGGGGAATGACTACTTCGTATCTGTAAGGGTGCGGGACTCGCCTCTCGCTGGACCCCTCTGGAGTCAGCCATCCGAGATGGGATTCCACATCAACGCTCCGCCGACTGTTCCAGCCCTCATCCAGCCCGAGAACGGCGCTAAAGCTGTTCCAAGACTGGTCGAGCTTAAATGGAGCGAGTCGAAGGACCCGGAGGGCGACACCGTCCTCTACAACTGGCAGATCAGCACCGTCCCCGACTTCAGCGTCCTCATAGCAGAAGGCTTGTCCGATGAGACCGTGACCAGGCTAGAGCTCCCACCCAACGCCACCTACCACTGGCGCGTCAGGGCAAGCGACGATCTAGAGGGGTCGGAGTGGAGCGAGGCCTGGAGCTTCACCATCACGAGCAACAGACCACCTTCCTTGTCTCCATTCCCCCCCCTCAGCCTCGCGTTCAACGAAACACGTGAGCTCGACCTCTCGCCGTACGCTCTCGACCCCGAGGACGGCCGCAACTTGAGCTGGAGTGCGGGACTGGCGGCCGGGCCGGAATTCAACAGACAGCCACCACCGCTCCTGGTGACCCTGACAAACAGCACTTTATTCGTCACTGCGACAGACGTCAACGGGAGCTTCACCATCACCTTGACGGCCACGGACTCCGGTGGTCTGAGCGCTAAGGCCGATCTGACGGTTGTGGTCTTTTCGCAACCAGCTCCGCTTAACAAGAAACCTGTGCTCACGATTCAGGGGAGCAGTTTGAGGAGCGGAGAGAGGCTGCGAATCGACCTCAGCAGGCACGTGAGCGATGAGAGCCCCTCCACCCTCAGATGGGCGGTCTCGTCGGAATCACCCCTCCTCACTGTGCGTCTGGAGGGCACCGTGCTGAGACTAGATGCGGGGAAGGTTGAGAGGGAGACGAGAGCGGTTGTTGTAGTGAGGGTTTGGGACGAATTCAATCTCACGGATGAGGCCCGTCCGGTCTTCACCATTCTTCCTCTAGGCACAGCGGCAAGAGGCGAAGAACCGATGTGGATTCTGCCTGCCCTCGGAATAGTGGTCCTTCTGCTCCTCGTCTTGATGATTGTGGCACTCGTCGGGAGGGGGCGGAAGATGGGAGTGCGTTATCCTGCCTATACCTATGAACAGCAGGAGACCGGCGCAGAGGAGGCGCCGGAGTTCAGGTCGGGAATTCCGCCCGGCGGCAGAGAATTTGTGGGACCCGAGCCCGCCCAGCAGCAACACTGCTGGCCTGAAACCGCGGAAGGGGTTCCGAGCCCGGAGTCCCCGGAGCAGCCCGGCGAGTGGATTGAAGAGATACAGATGGACGAGGTCCCTCCTCCCCCGTCACTCCAGCCACCTCGGTCCGGGGGCGAGAGACCAAGGAGCCTTGAAGAAATTCTGGAGATGCTTGGAAAATAGGGCGCTTCCTTATCGACCCAACCACCCACCGTCATCGAGCGCTAGCTTTAAATTCTGGCTCAACTGTATAATTCCACGTGAGGAGAAAAAAGAGGCTTACTGCGCTCGCGCTCGTAGCTGCGCTCTTAATGCTCTTGCTCGGTGCCTCCACTTATCGGTTCGCACCCCCGGAAAAGGCTCCGCCCCCACCGCCGGCGAAGCCGAGGTACCCGTTCGTGGACAACGTTACAAACGCCTACAACTTTCCTCTGACGACCGGACCACGACCCTCGGCCGAGACCCATGTTGCTGTCAACCCGCGGGACCCGAACAACATTGTCGTCGCTTCGAATGACATGAATAACCCGTCGCAGGACGTTTGGCTCCATTATTACACTACAAAGGACGGGGGAAAAACATGGAGCGATGGCAGGGTTCCGGGTTACCGGGGGGGCCCGCCATCAGTGCTCACGGGTTTCGGCACCGCCTGCGACCCCTCTCTTGGGTTCGACATGAATAATAATGTCTATCTGGCGGGGGTGGGATACAACAGGCACACCTACCTCCATACAGGCAGGGCTAACTGTATCTTCGTTGCCCGGTCGTCCAATGGAGGAGATTCATTCGACCAGGTCTCAATCGTTCACACCTCGATGTCCAACACCCTCCAGTTCAACGACAAGGAGTGGCTCGCAGTGGACCTCAACAACGGTAATGTTTACGTTACATGGACAATATTCGTCGGCAATGTCATCGGGACAATCGTTTTCAGCCGCTCGACCGACCAGGGCAGGACCTGGACGCCACCAAAAAAGCTTGCCGACGTTACCGCGGACCTGAACGCCCAGGGCTCATTCGTCGCCGTAGATAGGAACAGCACCATTCACGTTGTTTGGAGGGACTTCTCCGACGACACAATCCACTACACGAGATCCCGCGATTACGGCGACACTTGGGAGCCGGTGAGGGCCATCGCGCAGATGGACCCGCCGCCCTCGCCCCTCCCCAACAGCACCTATAGGGTCCCGACGATGCCGGTGATGGCCATTGACAATAGTGATGGTCCCTACGGAGGCAGCATATACCTCGCCTGGAACGACGACCGCCTTGGCGACTCGGACGTCTTTCTCACGTACAGCCGCGACCTCGGCGATACATGGAGCGAGAGCTACGTCAGGGTCAACAACGACGAGGAGGGGAACGGGGCGGATCAGTTCTTCCCAGCCATCGCAATCTCAGAGCAGGGCTGGGTCCACCTGATGTTCTATGATCGTCGATATGACCCGAACCACACCTTGCTCGGTGTCACCTACGCGGTCTCCGTTGACGGCGGCCAGAATTTTACAATCAACCTGAACGTGAGCGACACTCTATTCAACGGCGATTACGGTGGCAGGGCCTACTGGACGGAGCTTCTGCCCGGGGGAGACGTCGGGTTCGTGGGAGACTATCTTGGCATCGGCGTTAACAACCGGACCGCTTTCTTGACATGGTGCGACTGTCGCAACGCCACCCCCGACGACGGAAACTCCGACATCTACGCGGCCATGGTGGTTTTTGCTGGAGCGGAGGGGTCCGTAAACGACACCTACAATTATCTTCTAAAGTCCGGAAGCTGAGATCCGCCGCCGGACTCCTACTGATTCCGCCGGAGCATAATATATATATATCGTATGCCATGAATACACTATAAGGTGACATATGATGACAGGGGATGACAAATTGGTCCGAGAGACTTCGTCTTCGGGGGAGGGGGGCATCGAGTACCGGGCCACCATCCGGTTCCCCAGGAAGGACTATGAATTCATGCAGATGCTCATTGATAAAGGAGAGTATACCAACATAACCGAAATCGTGCGCGACGCTGTGAAGAGGTTCAGGCTGGAGTGGAGCGACGCCGAGGCGATGCAGGGGTACATGCCCATGTTCACGATGAGGGGGAGGATGATGCCGATGATGAGAATGATGATGCAGCAGATGTCCGACACGAGCAGGGACGGGAAGAGGAAGAGGGACTAGTAGGGGGGATGGAGGGAGTGGGGGGGAAGGCCATGGGAGTGAAGGACTGGTACATGAGCAGAATGGTTAGGAAAATGAGCGCCGAAGAGAAAAGGGGCATGATGGGAGCGATGATGGACAAGTTCTTCGAGAGCATGAGCCGCGAGGAGAAGAGCGCCCTGATGAACGAGATGATGCCCAGGATGATGGACAGGATGTTCGAGGGCATGACGGGCGAGCAGAGGAGGGAGCTCATGAAAGCCATGATGCCCGCGATGATGAACAGGATGCTCGAGGGGATGACCGCAGAGGGCAGGATGGAGCTCATGGCCGGGATGATGCCGCGGATGATGGCGCAGATGTTCGGCGGGGAGGAGGGGGGAACCGACATGCCCGGCATGATGAAGAGGATGATGTCCTGCATGCAGGGAGGAGGGAAAGCGGATTCGGGAGGTGCCGGGGGTTTCAGGCCCTGGGAGTGCTGCCCATGCAGGGAGTTGTGCGCGGCAGGGAGGGAGGGGACCCTAAAAGAATCGGCAGTCCAGAGCCCCTCCGCCCCCGCAAAGACGGAATTGCGGGGGCCGGAATAGGGGAATATATTCCCAATAAATCCCGATAATAGAGGATTGTACCAAATTCAATATATATTATCGGTGCACAGGATAAGCATGGATGCTGCTCGCCGCTGTCAGGAATCGGGGGGCCGAGGGCCTGGCCATCATCGACCGTGAGTTCGCCGAGCAGCAGATAGAGCTCTGTGAGGCAGAACTCAAAGAAGAGCTCGAGGGCGGTATCCTTCCGCGCAAAGCCCAAATCTATCTTGAAAAGGCCCGGGAGCATCTAAGACAGCGCCAATATGCCAAAGCCCTTTTCTGGGCAATGAAAGCCCGAGGGGTGACTGCGGAGCTTCTCATCCACGAAAAACGAAAGGGGAGGGGAACTTCGGAGGAGGAGTAACCCTACCGCGTTTTATGCCCGCACGCAGGACATACTGTCCACTCGGGCTCAAGGATTTCGCTACAGGAGGGGCATCTGAGCCCGCCCCGCCTCTTTAGTTTCTTTTCCCCAGTCGCCGGGGGCGCGACCCCGGCGCCAGCAGCCCCCTCTGGGGCTTCTGCGCGCCCCGCCCCTCCGAGCGCGCCCCTCGCCTCCATCGCGAACTGCATCGCCGCCTCCCCGTCGCCTTCCTTGATGAAATCGCGAGCGAGCTCGAGCTTCTCCATTGCGGCCGAGACTTGCGCCGCACCCTCGGGGTGCTTCTCGAGATGCTCCGCGAGCGCGTCCTCGACCTCTGCGACGAGCTTCTTTGCGTCCTCGAGAAGCTCGTCCCCTTCAGAAGGCCTCGCGGCTGCCACAGCTGCACCGGCCCCCGCAGCGGCGCCCGCACCCGCCGCAATCCCTGCAGCGGCCGCAGCGGCTCCCGCGCTCCCGGCCCCGGCCGCGCCCGCCTCCTCGCCAGCCCTCCTGCGCCTCCTCGAGACCGCAACGAAGACAGCGGCAAGAACGACCAGCAGGATAACGATGCCGAGCGCTAATCCAGCCCCCGCCACCCA
>JAWCLH010000047.1 GCA_038851035.1 Thermoplasmata archaeon | reverse complement strand
CATGGCCCTGAGTTTATGTGCTGCATTCTCGATGTCCATGTTCTCGACCGCCGCGAACGCGATAACCCGGATGATTTCCCGGTCGTTGTACTCGGCATTCGGTCTTTAGGGAACCGGATTGTCCGGACCAGTTCATCGACAAGATTATGTACTACCCTGACCCTTGGGTAATTGCAGGGCTTTGCGTTCATGTTATATCAAGATCCGTAAGGCCCTGCCACGCGATTAACCTTTCTCTCGGTCGCCAGGGGTTGGCCGACTAAGTGGCAGTATTATCTATCACGAGCCTGCGTTGGAACTCGGCCCCCGAGGCTTTGCACGGGCCGTCTGCCATTCCGGTTCTGGCGATGAGAAAGCTCCCGAACACGATGGCGGCAGGGAAAGGTATATAGCTATATTCGCACTATTCCATCTGCGCCGAAAGTGGAGGAATGTGCCTGAGGGTGACTGTGCGTGACGCGGACACCGGAACCAAGGTCGAGATGGACCTCGAACCGCACAACACCATCGAGGAGATCATTGAGAGCGCCGCCAGCTACTGGGAGAAAGAGGTCGGGGCTTACGTGCTTCGGCACGGAGGGACAATTCTGAGGGGGCAGGTGCCGCTCTCGCAGTCCACCATCAGGGAGGGCGACGTTCTCGAGCTCATCCCCGACCCCGAGGGTGGATAGGCGCGGGGGTGGGCTGATGCCCAGGCTTCCCCCGGACATCCTGCAGAAAAGGCTTCGCACGGAGCTCAAGATGTGCAGGGAGGAGCTGCCGCGCTATACTTTTGATGTCTCGGACGAGACCTTCAGCAGCTTTCCCGTGACGATTCGGGTCACGATGCGCGGCGTTCCGGGGCCCGTCTGGAGGAACGGGCGGGTCACCACGTCCTCCACCCACAGATTCACGATGAAGGTGACGGACGAATACCCCTACAAGAAACCGATAATCATCTGGGAGACGGACATATTCCACCCGAATATAATGACGCCGGAGGACGGCGGCTTCGTCTGCACCAAACTCCTGGACGAGTGGAGCTTCGGAGCCAACCTACTCCTATTCATCCAGGCCCTCGAGACGCTGCTCTCCAATCCCAATTGCGACAACGCCTACATCTCGGACAGCTGCGTGAGGGCAGCGAAGCACTTCGCAAAAAACCCCTACAGACCCCCTGCTATTATCAAGGAGAAATCGGTTCTGCACAAGCCCCGCATAGTCTCCGCTTCAAAAGCCCAGGAGAAGAAGTAGGAGGCGCGGGATGGTCTCAGGAATCAAGCTGGTAATCTTCGACTGTGATGGGGTTCTCGCGGACACGGACAGTTCTTGGGAATTCGTGCACAGGGCGTTCGGTACGGACAACACCTCTTCCCTCGTCGCCTACCTGAACGGTGAGATAGACGATGCCGAGTTCATAAAGAGGGACGTTAGACTTTGGCTGGAGAGGGAGGGCAGGGTTCATATCTCGCGAATTAGGAAAATTCTCGATGGGGTACCCCTGATACCGGGAGCTAAGGAGGCGGTACAGAGGCTGAAGAAGAGCGGCGTCAGGACGGCTATAGTCAGCGCGGGTATAGAGACGCTGACCGGAAGGGTCGCTAGAGAATGCGGCGTGGATATGAATCTCTCCAACTCCTTGGAGACGGACCACGAGGGATTTCTCACGGGCGAGGGTGTGGTGGTGGTGCCGCTACGTGACAAGGGCTCCGTGGTCAGGAGAATTCTAAAGGACCTGGGACTGGAGAGGGCCGAGTGCGCCGCCGTCGGGGACAGCTCCCTTGATGGCCCGATGTTCGACGAGGTCGGGCTGAGAATCGCCTTCAACCCAGCCGACCGGTGGGTGGCGGGGAGGGCGGATGTGGTAATATATAAGAAGGACCTGAGGGAAGTGCTAAAGTACATTATCCCGAAGGATGCTTAAGAAAGGAAAAAAAATGAGCGGGGCCCGCTACTCACGCCAGGAGATTCTGCCGCAACTCGGTGCGGAGGGCCAGAAAAGGCTGGGGGCATCGAGTGTTCTGGTTGTGGGCGCCGGCGGAACTGGCGGCACGGTGGCGCAGCTTTTGGTCCGGGCGGGCGTGGGGAAAATCACGGTGATTGACAGGGATGTGGTCGAGGAGAGCAACCTCCACCGCCAGCTCCTGTACGAGGAGGGGGACGTCGGCGCGCCCAAGGCCCTACTAGCGGCGGAGCGCCTGAGGGCCATCAACAGCGGAGTGGATGTCGAGGGTCTGGCCGAGGACTTCTCTCCCGCCAATGCGGAAGCGCTCGTCAGGGCCTCGGATATCGCGATGGACGGGACGGACAACCTCGAGACGCGCTACCTGCTCAACGACGCCTGCGTGAAGCTCGGAAGGCCGTGGGTTTACGTTGGTGCGGTGGGGACCTACGGAATGGTCTCGCTCTTCGATGCGCAGGGGGGCCCGTGCTTCCGCTGCCTGCTCCCCTCCATGCCCTCGGCGGGGACCGTTCCGACATGCGCCACCGCGGGCGTCTTGAACACGGCCCCGGTCGCGATGGGCGCGCTAGCGGCGACGGAGGCCATCAAGTATCTGGCCGGGGACATGGCCCCGAGAGGCTTGCTCCTCCTAGACCTATGGACAGGTGAGAGGCACGAGATAAAGTTAGAGAAGAGGCCCGACTGCCCCTGCTGCGGCAGGCGGAGGTTCGACTTCCTTGAGAGTACCCTAAGGACCGGCGCCACGGTTCTCTGCGGCTCGGAGAGCGTCCAGCTGGTTCCTCCCGAAAAGACCTCCCTCGACCTCGAGAGAATTGCGGATTCCCTGCGACGGCTCCCGGAGGTGGAGCTTCGGCAGGCCAAGCCCATGTGGCTCGTCTTCAATACTGGGCTGTACAGAGTGACTGTGTTCAGGAACGGGCGGGTCATGATATCAGGGACCGGGGATGAAAAGACGGCGAGGGCGATTTACTCGAAGTACATCGGGAACTGAGGAGGATGGGGCGGGGGCGCTCTGCGAATTAGGACAGGTGCGGTCAGGCGAGGCGGGAAGACGCGAGCGCGGAAAGCCTTTTCTACCGCAAGCCTTATAGCACTTATTGGTGAAAAAACCCCAGCACTTCAGAATTCGCTCGGCGGCCCGCTCCGCTTCAAAGGCCCAGGAGCAGTTGCTCATCCAGAGGGCTGAGAGGCTCCTGAAGAACCCGGACTTGGCCTTCCCTGAGTGCGCGGGCTCTTGCTGGTTCTGCGTTTTCAAAAAGGGGAGGCGCAGCGTGGAGAAGGTGAGGAGATACGCCGAGGACGAGAAGAAGCTCGAGGCTCTCGCGGAGCGAGGCGACGACTTCGCCAAGGCCTACGCCGGTCTTATGCTGATTCGGAAGAAAGGTCGCGCGCCCTACCTCTTCGCGGTCAAGACACCGTTCGGCCCCGTGGCCTATGCCCTGCGCGGAACCGCCAGAAAAGAGAGGCTGATCGGGATGCAGAACTTCGACCACCCTAAGGCAAGGCTCATCGGCGTGATGGACCTAGTGAGGTCGAAGGGGCTTCATATCTATTCCTTTCAGGACAAAATGGTATGCACGGGGAAGTCTCCGACTCCCCCCGAAGAGTTCGTTGACTACGCAATCGGACAGCTCAGGCTCAATCTGGCGAGGTCGGGCAGGGAGTTCCTCTGCCGCCACCTGCTGGAATCGAAAGCGGAGAGGCGAAGGGTCCCACCGCCCCATTTGGAAATCTCATGGCTTCCCGCCAGGGTGAAGCTGCGGGTGTGCGAGAGATGCTCCAGACCCGGCGAGAACTCCCTCCTGACCCTCCTGACGCTGATGGCCATCCACGCGCCACGACTCCACTTCAGAATCAGCCCCCGAGGCGGCTTCGAGTGCGAGGGCTCTTGCGGGGAGTGCCGCGTCCCGGCGGTTGAGCTCGATAAAGAAACGCGGGAGGACTACCTCCACGGCAAACTTGGGGATAGAGAGCTCATAGAGCGTCAGACGCTGAAGGGACTGAAGCTTCTCAGGGAGGGCGGGGAGGGTCTGTACATCCTTGGAAAAAGGTGCTTCGGTGGAAACAGGGACGCGTTCATAAAGGCCCTCAACCCCACGGAGGAGGAGAGAGTTGGGCTGGAGGCGATACTGCGGGAGATCAAGGGGCCGGTGGTCGTTGAGGGCGAGACCGCCGCCAAGGTGCTCGAGTCGTTCTGGGAGAAGTACGGGGAGAGGGCGATGGAGGCGGTGTGCGGGGACACGGAGGTGGCGAGGAGGCTTTTCAGAGATTCCAACGCAACGAGGGTCCCCCCGTCCAAGCTACTGAAAGACGCGATTGCAGCTGTGAGACAGAAGGAGGTTATCTCTAAGCTCCCCATGTACGGAAAGCTGCCGGAGGTGGCAAGGTTCGCCAACGAGATGGCCAGAATCTACATCACCAGAGGCCCGGAGGAGACCGCGCGCGCCATTGAACGATACAAGACCGAAGACAGTAGCGTCAAATCCACCGCCTATGCCTTTCTTATTGCAATGGGGATGCAGGCGAGCAAGGAGTGGCAATACATGGTGCACGAGGTGGAGTTCGCCAAGTACCTTCTTCCATACGTTAAGAAGCTACTTAGTGCGGGACCGGAGGATTACCATAGCTGCCTCCAGGCGCTCCTCTCGGCGACCGGGTCGACCGAGCTCATCCGGCTGCCGGATAAAAATGAGTAGACCGGGCAGCCATTCGGTCGCCTCCAACTGCTCTGCGGCCCGCTAAGTTCTATTCCAAGTTCGATTCTGCTCGGGAGCCGGAACCCACACGACGACCGCTGGCGCATTCGGCACGATTAGAAACAACGATTAGAAATAGCTCCAAAAAATATTTTACTTCACCCATCAATATATTAATTTAGAGGCCCTCGGGATGCGCACCAGAAAGGCTGCTTCCGCAGTGCTGTGCAGCCTCCTTTTCATTCCCGGATTTATTCCGGCCGCCCTCGCCACGAATGACCCCCCTCCGGGCGGCGGAACGGTCACGGGGGACTGGACCGTTACCGACACACGCAGCTACAGCGGGGTCACGATAAACTGCAATGGCAATCTGATTGTGTCGGGCAGCGGCAACCTGACCCTGGATGGCGTGACTTTGAACATCAGAAGCACGGCCTCCAACATCTACGGAATAGAGGTTCGAAGTGGCGGAAAGCTTTACCTGAAGGGCGGCACGCAGGTCTCCAACGGAGGGGGAAACGCACAATTCCGCTTCGTCATTCAATCCGGAGCCATGGTTCGATTTCACAACATTACAGTATCCCGCTGTGGAGTCATGGGGCCGGGCACAGGACGCGGGGTCTACATCGCCTCGGATGATGTCGTCATAGAGAACTCAACAATCAGGAACGGCTATGAGGGGGTCCATATCGAATATGCCAGCCCCAAAATACTAAACACCACCGTCCACGACCAAGACTACTACGCCATATACGTCAACCATGGCTTCCCCACCGTGGACGGTTGCACCATCTACAACTGCGGCCACTACGGGGGTGCACCGGCCATTCTCGTGGAGAACTCCAACTCCTCCTCTGCTGTCTGCCGAATATCGAACTGCACGATTCGCGACAATGAGCATGGCGTTTACTTCAATCTGGACAGCCCCGGAGTGCTGGAGAACTGCACCATCCTCGGCCAAACATTCAGGGGTGTCTGGGTGCGGCAGAGCAGGGCGCTGGTCAGGGGCAACAACATAACCCGCAACAAAGAATTTGGAATCTTTCTCGAGGAGTCCAGCTCGACGATAGAGGGCAACAGCATAACCTACAACGGCCAGAGCTCCCAGCCAGCCGCTGGAGTGTATGTGTACCTGACAAGCAACCCGTTGATTCAGGACAACTACATTGCCCTCAACAACGACACCGGAATCACCGTCCGGGCCTACTGCGCTCCCGTGGTAAAGAACAATGTGATTGCACAGAACACCAACCGCGGCATCAGGCTGGACCACGCCGGCCCCGCCCTGATCACCGGGAACAACATAACCTTTAACTACGACGGCCTCTACTGCGATGGCGTCTCGGGCGCCGGAATCGAGCGGAATGTGATATGGTCGAACGGCAACGACGGCCTGCACGCGCAGGGCTCCTCGAGCCTCAGCTTTGAAGGCAACAACGTCACTGGCTCCGGGATGTGCGGCGTCCACGCCACCGGCCCCGTCTCCCTGACCATCGCCAACTCCACCTTCTCCGGCCTCAACCAGTTCGGCGTTTCGGCCGAGAACGGCGCCTCTGCGCTCATTGTGAACTGCAACTTCTCGGACGAGTACAGGGAGGCCATAAAGGCCGATGCAACCTCGACGTTGGACTGGGTTGTGGACTCTCGCGCAGCCATTGACGGCGACGACGCGGTCCTGAGGGGGAATCTCACTGTACGGCCTGGCGGGAGGTTGCTACTGCGTGACTCACTTTTCCAGGTCGGCTCGAGCGGGGCAGTCAGGAGGGCGGTCCTGGTGGATGCGGGGGGCGAGCTTGAACTCGAGTGCTGCAACCTGACGGCGCTCGACCCGGGGCACAATTACCGCTTCAGCTGCGCTGGTGTGCTAAGGTCTGCGAATTCGAGCATCGGAGGGGCCGGCTGGGACTGGGGGACCGACGGGGAGACCGCCGGCGTTTACATCGCAGGGGCCGCCGAGTTCACCTACTCTACCATCACTGCGAGCTTCTGCGGGCTTGTCCTCAGAAGCGGCTCCGCGATTGTCGAGGGCACGAGAATTCAGGGGTGCGAGGCCTGCGCGGTCGACGCGAGGAGGGGGGTGCTGGAGATGCGCAACAGCACCATATCCGGCAACTCTCAGCACCTAATTCAGCTAGACCTTTCATCGAGGGCCGAGCTTCTCAACACAACCTTTGACGCCGGTCGCACCCTCCTGAAGGACGGCGCGAGCGTGCTTAACGTCTCATGGTTCGCATCCGGAGAGGTCAGGTGGAGCACCGGCTCGCCCGTGCCCGGTGCCACTCTAACCCTCCGGAGCGCGCAGGGCGCCACGGTCTTCTCGGGCGAGACCGACGAACTCGGGAGGGCGGGGCCTTTCGGGGTTCAGGAGTTCTCCCTCACTTCGGCATCGAAGACATCCTTCACGCCCCACACCGTGAGGGCCGTGAAGGGTGGCCTGAGCGCCCAAGAGGAGGTGAGGATAGACCACTCCCTAAGCTTCGGCCTGACCCTCGTCGACCCAACCCCGCCAGAGCTCGAGATATCCTCGCCGGAGGAGGGCGCTTATCTGAACATGACCGTCGTGGAATTCAGGGGCAGGGCCTCTGACCCCGAGTCGGGTGTTTTGAGGGTCGAGGTCTCTTGGAATAACCTGACCTGGGATGAGGCGGACACTGGCGACGGCTTCGCCACCTGGAACCACACATTCGAGCTCAACGAGATGGCGTACACTCTGAGGGCAAGGGCCATCAACTCCGCAGGCCTCACCTCGTCCGCCCAGGTCAACATCACGATTCGAACCGCGCTCCCAATCCTTGTTGTCGAGAGTCCGAGAGAGGGTCTTCTGACCAACCTGACGCCCCTGCCGGTCACGGGAAGGACTTCTGTTGATGCGGTTGTGAGCGTCCAATGTGGGGGCTGTGAAACGCTCGCGCAGAATTTCGGAGGCCGGTTCTCGGCACTCGTACCCCTCCAGGAGGGGCTGAACTGCCTGGTGGTGAGCTCCCGCGATCCCGCGGGTAATACAAATTCGACTATGCGCAACGTAACACTGGACACCATTCCCCCCTACATAAATCTCGCGCTGCCTCGGGTTTCCTACACGAGTAATCAGTCCATAGAGGTGACGGGGACCACGGATGCCGCCTCCGTCACCGTCAACGGGATGGTGGCGACCCTCGAGAATGGCAAATTTAAGAAAACCGTGATTCTGAACTCTGGGCCCGGCACGACCAACACGTCGATAGAAATCATTGCGCAGGACGCTGCAGGTAATACAAATCGCACGGTCATGTACGTTATCCGTGACCTTCTACAGCCCCCCCTGACAATAGACCATCCCCCCCTGGCCCTTACGCTGACCAACCAGACCACGATATGGCTCAATGGCTCCACAGAGCCCGGGGCGCAAGTCACCCTCAACGACAAGCCCATACCAGTCGATTCGAGAGGCTTCTTCTCAGTTCTGGTCGAGCTCGTCGAGGGGGAGAATGTGCTCATAGTAGTTGCGACGGACGCCGCCGGCAACGCCCGCAGCCTCCAGAGGACGGTTCACCGGGACACCGTGTCACCGCCTCTAGAAATCACCTCGCCGCTCGATGGTCTCCACACCTTTAATAGCTCCGTGGACGTGATCGGGGCCACCGAGCCGGGCACAAGTGTTGTCGTGAACGGGAAGCCGGTCACGGTCGGGGCCAGCGGGAGCTTCTCCCTCACAGGACTCTCCTTAGCGCTCGGAGCGAATGACATCACAGTCTCGGCATCTGACCCTGCTGGGAATACTGTCGTGAAGCGGCTCACGGTCTTCCGGGACGAGCTCCCGCTGCCGCCGCCGCCCCAGCCCCCCGAGCCCGGCCCGAAGAGGGAGCTTGACCTCTACCTTCCCTATATCCTCATTCTCGTCATCGTCCTTGGAGGTGTCGGGGCCGCGGCCTGGATGCTCGCGGGCTACAGGAGATCCGTGCGCCGGGCACAGCGGATGCAGGCCGGCGCGGGGACCCGGGGGGGGCCCGGAGGGGCTCCCGGACGGGCAGGGGCGCCGGCTGGAAGGCCCCAGAGCGCCGACGAGCTCTATGCGAAGGACTACGCCGCAAGGAGGAGAGCGAGGTCGGCCCCTCCGGCCGCGCCCGTGAGCTGGGAGCAGGCCGCGCCCGCCCGGGAGCCCGGGTTTCCAGTAGAGCCGGAGGCTGGCGTGGAGGGGGGAAGCTGGCGCGGGCCCGCAGGAGGGGAGGCGGGGGGGACATGGTCAGGGCCCGCGGCAGGGGAGCAGGAGGGGACGTGGTCCGGAACCGGGGCGGGGCGGGAGGGGGGGACCTGGCCCGAGGCTCTGGCGGGGGCGCGGGAGGAGGTCAGCTGGGACAGGGGCGCGGAGGCCCCGGGAGCCGCCGGGCGCGGCGGAGCCGTTCAGGAGACCGCGCGGGTTGTGGAGCATGAAGAGGCGGGTGGCGCCGAGGAGACCCCTGTCCCGTACGGCGCTCCGGAGGAGGGGCCGGAGGCATCCGCACCCGGCAGGGCCGCCCGGGCGAAGGTCGACGAGGACATCGACGAGCTCCTGAAGAGGTTCAGGGAGGTCGGGGTGAAGGGGGGCAGGTAAGACTTTGTAGCCCCTTTCAGAAGCCCCCTCAGCCCGTCTGCGTGCAGGTTCCCTCGCAACTCGCGCGGGACAGCGCGCGGGTGGTGCAGTTGCATACGCAATTGATGCGGGCCGACGCGCAAACGGCGCGATCAGAGCCGCAAATTGTGCTTGGCCAATCGCAAATTGTCCTGACGCCCCCGCAAGTTGCGCTCGTGGATGTGCAAACGGTCCTGGCCCGGACATGGTCAAGAATGGTCCCCTTGCAGAAGAGGATGGGGGCGGGATCGCGGCATAATATCAAATATTTATGCAGGGAACCCGGCGGGCCCTCTCCAGCAAGCGCGCCGGATGCCCGGGAGCCGTAGGGAGGGCTTCCGTCCTCGTGCCGGCGGAGCCCACTATCATAAGAGTGATACGTTGAAATAGGGTGTAGATTATTTATACCTTGACCATTCGAGCGCCCACGTGCGCAGCCCTCCTCCCGGAGGCGCTCGAAAGCCGCCCGGAGGCCTCATCCGCCGTCGGAGGACGGGGCGGGCAGAAGCGCGGCAATGGGCAAAAAGGGGCTCGAGAGGGGGCGGAAAGCGGGGGGCGCTCGAAAATGGCCTGAAGCCACCGATAGCGGCCAAGGCGCCGCCGTAGCAAAGCCTATCCAGGAGAACAAGGGTTGCCACTTCATACTTCTCTGCCCTTCTTCTCTTCTCTTCCTCTCTCGTAGCAAAGCCTGTCCAGGAGAACAAGGGTTGCCAC
>JAWCLH010000046.1 GCA_038851035.1 Thermoplasmata archaeon | reverse complement strand
CCCCCCGCCGCCCCCTCCCCCTCCTCCTCCTCCGAAGCCACCACTGCCGCCCGTTCCTCCGCCCCCTCCCTGGCCCATTTGGGCAAAAAGAAGGTCCTGAGTGCCCCTATTGGTCCCACCCTGGCCGGCCGACGCCCCCGAGCCTCCGGAAGCGCCACCGGGCTTCCCCATGCCGCCGCTGCTACCAGGCTCTCCCGCGCCACCTCCATTCCCGCCCTTCCCTCCTGCATAGACATATCCCGAAGCCCCACTGCCGCCCTCGCCGCCGCCCGGCGTCGTTCCCCCATCATTTCCAGCCGACGCACGTCCGCCACCGAAGCCACCCATTCCGCCTAGGCCTCCCGAGCCCCCTGTACCTCCCTCACCCCCGGGAAACCCTCTGCCTGAGACATCAATAAGCCCTCCGCTCTCCACTACCAGATTTCCCGCAATTCTGATGCAGAGAACTCCCCCCGTTGCTCCATCCCAGGCCGAGCAGGTCAGAGTCCCGCCTGAGGCAACGGTCACATTCGTGTATTGCGGCACTCTGAGAACCTGTGCTCTTCCACCGCTGGTTGTGAAGTATGAGTTTTGGAGCGGCGAGGTCAGGTCGATTCTGGAGATTCCAGTCGATGCTACATTCGCATATTCCCATCTCCCCGCCCTGCTGCCAGTCATCTGGATTATCAGAACCTCGTCCCCGGCTCGGAAACCAGAGGAGGTGTTGACCTGGAGGTAGCTCTGGCCCGAGCCGGCGGAGGCCGATAGAGCGGTCCGAACGGAGTCTGTAAGAAACGCTCCTGTCACCAGCAACTCCCCGTCGCTCCCAGTTCCTGTATCGATGCTGCGGACTGGGGTAAGGAAACCATTTTCGACCGTGACATTAGCATAAAGGCCAAGGCCCGAGAGCTCTCCGGGGGGGTCGAAATCGTCTGACCAGACGCTCTCGTCCCCGATGGGCTCGGCGGCCACTGACGGCGTTATTTGAATCGCCAGTAGCGACTCCCCCATGAGAAGGGCTACCATCAGACAGGACCAACACACTTTCCAGACCATGCCACTCCCTCCCAAGGGGCGCGAACTACCGCATCCTTGAGTAGCTCCTGATGAGCTGGCGCAAGGGCTCTTCCGCGGCCCTTCGGGAGTTTTCCCGAGGCCGCTTTCCTTGAGACGAACTCCAGCGCATCCTCAGTGCCGATGCGGCTCGCCTTGGCAATTATTGAAGCGAGAATGGTATTCCACGCTCCGTCCTTCTCGCCCGTGGCCAAGATAACCTGCTCGGCATGGTACATGAAGGAGTTGACGCGGCCCATGTCGAGCATGCTCTCCCTTCTTTCCGTATCGCCACGTTTGTAATACGGCTGATGGGTCCTGCGCCTCCCTCCCCTCATTCAGTTTCCTTCTAATCAATTCACTATCCGGCTCTCCATATATAAATAATTGCATTTGATTGAGCTCGATTTCGGTACGGAACTTCGGTGGCTCTCGTCGGGCGCCGGGGGCTGAGGCCGAGCTCCGCTCCCTATCTGTGCGCGACAACCGGGGACCAGAACTCCTCGCCGCACCTCCGGCACTTCCTCGAGCCGCTCTCCACGCTGGCCCCGCAGCGGGGACAGAGGCAGGTGGGGGGCTCGCTCTTTTTAAGGCTCTCTCCACAGAGCTCGCAGCGCCCCTCGCCGTCCAGTATATAGGCGCCGCAGACGCGGCACATGACTATCTCCCTCGAGCACTCCGGGCATACGCGCGCGCCAGCCCTGACACGGCCGCCGCAATGAGGGCATCCGACGGCCATCTTCCTCGCCCCTCTCAGGCCTGCTCGCGCTAGCAGCCACGCCGTCACGACGGCCGCCGCGAGAATTACCAGCCCGACCAGGAGCTCACCGGCCATTCCGGGGACCCGCGCACCGTATTGTCGAACGGCGGAGAAATATTTTCCTAGAGGAGGGGTCTCAGGGTTATTCTGATGTTCCCGCCCGTGGCGTCGGTGTCCATATAGTAGAGACCGCTCCTCGGTTTCTCGGTGTAAAGAAGAACCGCGCCGTTGAGCTCCTCCATGTGCATCAGGAGGTCCGACACATTCGCGCACCGCTTGGTCAAGCTCTCCATGCCCGGCCGTGTGATTCTTATCGTTAGGTTACCCTCCTTGCGCGTGAGCTCTGTGGAGGTGCTCAGGATTTTTTTATATGCCTCTTCGCCGTACCGCGCCTCCTGGGTATCTATGCCTATTATCTGAAGAACGGGCGCGCCGGTCCTCTGTCTGAGCGCCTTGTAGACGTACATCCAGTCGTTGAAGTCCTGCTCTATATTCTCGTACCTCATTGCGACCATGTATGGGCGGTCCTTGGGAAAGGTCCCGCCACCCTTTTCTATAATTCTCGCGAGAGAGTTGAAGCTCTCCTCACCGACCTCTCTAGAAAGCCTCTGGGCGATGGTCTCCGCGTCCAGACCGCCGGGCAGCACAAGCATGACGGCCCGGCCCTGCGCGAGAAAGTTCGCTGATAGCTGCGTCACGAACTGCTCGAGAGCGGCGTCCGGCACGCTGGCGCCGACGTCAAGAAGAACTGTGCTGCCCCTCCTAAAGCCCCCCCCGATGAGGAGGTCCAGGTCCTCGCTGCCGGAAGAGAACCGGGACTCGGTGTCGGCCATCGGCTTCCACTTTCTGGGCCTCGCTGGAATCTTGGGTACAAAGGGCTCGAAGTAGTGGAACCTCCCCCCAACGAGCGTGAATAGGTACTCAGCGTTGTGTATCTCCGTGCCCCTCATCTTGCGCAGGTGCATCGTCCTGACGATTCTGTCCCTCCACTTGGTCCGCCTCAGCTCCAGAACCCCGTCCACGAGGAAGTCTAGGCCGGACTCGCCCTCTCCCTCCTCAACCATCACTAAATTCACGCACTTATTGCGAAAGGCATTGAGTAGCATCGTCTGGAGCTCTTCGCGGTTCGGTCCCCTGCTCCTCGCCGCAGCCCCTCCGGATAGGGTGAATATCGCATCCCAGCTGTCCATGACGACGACGAATGGCGTCTGGGCCACCTCTGTCTTCTCTAAAATTCGCCTAAATAGGGGCGGGAGGGATAGGGCCGTCACCGCCGCCGGCTCTAGGTGGTCTCCAAAATCGGCCCCAGCCGGTCCGCCGGCCTCGCCGCCCTCGGGGGCGGCACCAGCACCGGGACCCGCTCCAAGGCCACCCTCCACCCCCACCGAAGCTCGCGCGCCCTGAGCACCAGATGGGGCAGCGCAGGTGCCCTCGCGCTCCCTGGCCCTCTCCACAAACTCCCGGAGCACGGTCTCGTCCAGCTCCTCAGAGGCGTCTATGATGAAGTCGGGCGGCACACTCTCCTCGAGCCCCGGAGAGTCCCTGTATAGTCTGTCGGCCCTGACCCTCGTGCTCACGTACAGGCCGCCGCACTCCCGCACCAGCTCCAGGCAGAACATCGTTTTGCCGGTTCCGGCGCGGCCCTTGACCAGGATGAAGCGGCCCTCGGGGTAGTTCAGAAGACTCGTCACCTCCGGCGGGATGAAGCTCGGCAGTGAGACTCCTCCTGGGACCGTGCGCGGAATTCTGATTGGCTGATTAATATAAGTAGCTGTCGTCCCCTCCTCATCCCAAAATATACAAATACTTTTAGATAGCTATTTCCGAGGGGACCCCAATGCCGAGGGAGTGGTCGGATTTTCTGGGGAGGGTTAAGGAGCTGGCCTACCTGGACCAGATCGCGAGCCAGCTCTACTGGGACGAGGAGACCTACATGCCGCCGGGGGCGGTGCAGGACCGCGCCCTGCAGAAGGCGGCGCTGCAGGGAATTATCCACGAGCGGCTGACCTCCAAGGCGATGGGCTCTCTCCTGCGCTCCCTGAAAAAGAACAAGCACCTCACCCCGGACCAGAGGGTGATTGTGAGGGAGGTGGACAGGAGGTACACCAGGGCGGTGCGAATTCCGAGGGAGCTGGTCAAGGAGCTGGCGAGGACGGAGTCGCTGGCGGTCGAGGCTTGGGTCAGGGCGCGGAGGGAGAAGAGCTTCCCCGTCTTCCAGCCTCTCCTGAAAAAGATGATGGGTCTGAAGAAAAAAGTGGCGGAGCACGTGGGCTACGAGGAGAGGCCCTACGACGCCCTTCTGGACGAGTACGAGCCGTACATGAAGAGCTCCGAGGTCGAGGCTCTCTTCTCCAGATTGCGGGAGAGGCTCGTGCCCCTCGCCTCGCGCATCCTGTCGGCGGCCGGCGAGGCCAGGGACTCCTTCATGAAGGGCGACTACCCGGAGGAGAGGCAGCGCGACTTTGTCGTGGAGGTTGTGAAGAGAATCGGCTACGACATGAGCAAGGGGAGGGTCGACGTCGCCCCGCACCCGTTCACCTCCGGCGGAAACAGGGACGTGCGGATAACGATCAGATACACGAAGGACGACGTCAGGCCCGCGATATTCGCCGCGATACACGAGGCGGGGCACGGGATGTACGAGCAGGGATTTCTGGAGAAGCACTACCACACCCCCCTCGCGGAGCCGGTCTCTTTGGGAATTCATGAGTCCCAGTCGCGCCTCTGGGAGAACTTCATCGGCCGCTCCCTTCCCTTCTGGAGGTTCTGGTTGCCGGGATTGAAGGAGAGGTTCCCCCATCTCGCGCCCGTCTCCGTCGAGGACTTCCATAGGGCGGTCAACACCGTCAGGCGCTCCTTCATCCGCGTCGAGGCGGACGAGGTCACCTACAACCTGCACATCATGCTAAGGTTCGAGGTTGAGAGCGCGATATTCGGCGGGAGGCTCAAAATCGACGAGGTGCCGAACTTCTGGAACGAGCGCTTCGAGAGCTACCTCGGCATTAAGGTCCCCGATGACTCTCAGGGCTGCCTGCAGGACATCCACTGGTCCATAGGAGCCGTAGGGTACTTCCCGACCTACACCCTCGGCAATATTTACGCCGCCCAGCTCTATTATAAATTGAGGAAGGACGTGCCGGACATGGAGGAGAGGGTCGCCGCGGGCGACTTCGCGCCCGTTCTGGGCTGGCTCAGGGAGAACGTCCACAGGCACGGGAAGAGGTACAGGGCGAAGGAGCTGATAGAGCGCGTCACGGGCGAGGGGCTGAACGAGGAGCGCCTTCTCGGGTACCTCAGGGAGAAGTACGGAGAGCTGTACGGGGTCTCGCTCTAGGGATCGGGAACTTTCCTGCCACGCCGGCGGCGCCTCCTTACCACCATCAGCACGGCGCCCGAGAGCACCACCGCCACCACGAGAGAAATCGCGATGAGGCTGATGTCCAGGCCATCAAATAAATATGTCCGGGGCTCCACCACAACCCTCACATCCGCCTCCCCGACGTTCCCTGCGATGTCGATGGCGCGGGCGCGCAGCCTGTGCTCGCCCGGCCCGAGCGTCAGGTTCCCCCACCAGACCTCCAGGCCGCTCGCCACCACCCATTTCTTTCCGTCGGAGCTCAGCTCCACTCTTTCCAGCCCAAAATCGTCGGAGGCGCTCCCCTTGAGCCTGACTGTGAGGGCCGGGCCGGAGGCCCTGAGCCTCTGGCCGTCCGAGGGGGCCATTATTGTGACCCTGGGAGCGTCCCGGTCGAGGGTGATGTTCACCGCCGCATAGCCTGTGTTCCCGGCGGCGTCAACGGCACGCACCCGGAGAAGGTTCTTTCCGTTCCTGAGGCTGAGATTGAAGCTCCAGGAGAAGATGCCATCCACGGGCGACCAGCTCGCTCCGTCCGTGCTCGCCTCCACCCTCAGAAGAAAACGGTTGTCGGAAGCGGTCCCGTAAACGGTCGCGTTCTCGTCCCTCGTTGCCGTATCTCGTGAAGGGGAGAGGATTCTCACCTCGGGTTTCACAGTATCGACATTCACCGTCAGGGCAGAGTAATTCACGTTTCCTGCTAAATCAATAGCCCTCGCGAATATCTCCCTCTGGCCGTCCTCGAGCTCCACATGCCCGACCCACGCAAGCAGCCCCTCGCAGGGCGACCAGCTCGCGCCGTCCGCGCTGAGCTCGACGCTCCTCAGACCGTAGTCGTCCGACGCCTCGCCCTTGAGCGTGACCTTTGTTGTGTTGACCCAGGAGCCGTTCGCCGGAAACAATATTCGGACCACAGGAGGTGTAAAATCGGCCAGGATGGATGTCCTCGCGCTGGGAGCGCTCTCGCCCACGGCGTTCATCGCGGTTATGTAGTAAAAGTTCACCCTCCCCTCCTCCGGCGCCATGTCTCTGTAGACCGTCAGCGGCGTCTGGAGCCTGACCACAAGGCTCTCGCTCTGGGACTGGTTCCCTCGATATATATTGTAGCCCGTCACCGGGGACCCCCCGTCATCCAGAGGAGGCTCCCAGGATAGCTCTATATATCCGGAGCCATGGGCGGCGGACAGACTGCGCGGTGGAGAGGGCCTCCGGTTGGGGACGGCGAAGGCCTCGTTGCTCCTGTCAGACTCCCCGATAGCGTTGACTGCCGTCACCTGATAATACCAGGCGGGGCCGTCGTCAAATGGGCCGTCAAGGTAGCTCAGCGATGACGACTCAACCCGCCCGGCCTCGGCCTTCTCATCCCCCGCCCCACCCCGATAGATAATATACTGCAGAATGGGGCAGTCGCCATCGTCCTCGGGCGGGAGCCATGTCAGATTGATGCCTGCCCCCTCCGCCCTCGCCCTCAGCTCGCGCGGTGGCGAGGGGGGCCGCCCGGGCGTCACGCTGACCACTCCCGAGCGCATCCCCTCGCCCTTGATGCTGACGGCGGATACGGCGTAGAAGTACTCCACGCCGTTGAGTACATCCGCGTCAACATGGTGTGTCACATTGCCCAGCCAGGTGAAATTGGTCAACCCGTCCTCGCTCAGGCCTTTGTAAACAATGTAATTAATGACGTTAAAGCCGCCGGTATCCGACGGAGGACTCCAGTCCAGCTCCACTGAGAAGTCGCCGGGCCGAGCGCTCAGGTTCTCCGGCGCCGACGGCGGAGCGCCTGCAAAGACCTTGAGAGGCAGTGACAGCTCTCCGGTGTCGTAACGATTGGAGGCACGGACGGCGTAGTAGTAAATCGCGCCGTTGGTCGTGGTAGTGTCGTTGAACCATGTCTGGTTGCCGACGGTGGCGATGGGCTCGAGGCTGGAAGAGGAAAGGCCTCGGTATATGATGTAGTTATCAATGGGCACGGGGCCGACGTCGTTGGGGGGCGTCCAGTTGAGGACAACGTATCCGGACCCTGTCACGGCGGAGAGGTTGGTCGGCGCCCAGGGCAGGAGGCGCATCTTGAGGACGAAGGCGTCGTTCCCGCCGTTGTGGGTGGTGTCGTAGGCCCCGGGCGTGGTGGGGAAGTCGTCTGAGGATGTAATACCTGTTAAATGAATTGTATTCATATAATTAGAAAATATCGAATATGGCCAATCGTCCATTAATCCACCGATATAAGTGGAGTAAATAAGCCTTGAGTTTTCGATATCCATTCGGAAAATAACTACATCAAATTTACCATTGTTTTCCTTTTTAATGGCACTATCGGTAATTGGAAAATCATTTGATTTTGATAGCGCAGAGATAACAAGGGTTCCATCTGGAAACAGGACAATCCCGGTGGTACAATCCGTATCTGACCCACCAAGATATGTTGAGTATTTGAGCTCTGAACCCAACCGGTCAAACTTGGAAATAAAAATGTCCGCCGCACCATTTCCATTCAGATTCTTTTGATACGCGTCCGAAGTGACAGGGAAAAGATATGAGGTCGTGGAACCAACAGCATAGATGCTCCCATCGGTCCCCGGCGCAACATATGCTCCTTCACTAAATTCCCCCCCAAGGAATGACGAAACTATTAGCTCCGAAAAACCGGGGGCAAACTTTGCAAAAAATGCATCGTTATGTCCATTGTGGGTTGTATCATACGCGTTTTCGGTTGTTGGAAATGCGGATGAATAGGCAATCCCACCAAGATAGATATACCTTTCCTCATCGATTTCTATTGACATCACATTATCATAAAAATACGACGAATAAAGTAAAGATAATTCCTTTATGGAAAACTGAAGAATGAAAGAACCGACCAATTGTTTGAAATGGGCATTAGGGGTACACGGGAAATCGAGGGATGATGTCTTTCCTGCTAGATATACATTGCCATCGTTGTCAATTGCCATATCAGAACAATATTCAATTGAAGAGCCACCCAAGTATGTTGAGTAGAGCATATTGAAACCATCGCAGCTTAATCTCATTAAAAAAATATCAGACACATTATTGAAAGCATCATACGCATCATTTGTTATTGGAAAATCTGTGGAGTTCGTGTCTCCCGCCAGATAAATAGAATTTTCATCTGTGTATATCGCTCTTGCTTCGTCTACTCCATTTCCACCAATAAATGTGGAATATATCATATTATCTCCATTACGGCTTAATTTTACTAAAAAGAAATCCGCACCGAAAAAAGGATATGTGCCCGGTGTCGTTGGAAAATCAGGAGAGGAGGTATAGCCGATTACATAAATATTCCCTGAGGCATCGAGTGACAAACCATTTCCCTCATCCCAATACCTGCCACCCAGAAATGTCGAGAATATTAGGGGATCTATGATCAGAGGTTTTGTTTGATTGTAATCCCGGGAATCAATTATATATGAAAGGATATTCCCGGCTATATTAATTTTTGTTTTTACAATAGTATTTTTCTCTCCATCACTCTGATAGGAAAATAGTCCCTGGTCGAAGACATAACCGATAGGTGTTTTGATAACAAGATTCTCTCCATCGCTCTCCGGAACAGCGCCATCGTACATTATCTTAATTTCTTTGACGTCTGCACCCGGGTGAATGACCCATTCATATTTGATACCTCTCACTGTAGCTTTAAAAATCAAATCAATTCCATTGTAGATATTTTTATAAATAATTTCTGTATATAGTGGCGCAGTGTTTATCCATTTCGACCTGTCATTTCCGAGAATGTAATTAAAAAATGAAATGGGACTCCCCAAACCAGCTGGTGTGACATAATTAGTGTTAAGAAATCTTATTGCAAAAACGTGCATGGTTTTGGGGGAAGGGATGCTTTTTACACGCTCATCTGAAGAATGAAAATCATTACATTCCTCAGGGTACTCGATCAACCGCATGATCACTCTATCGGATTTAAAATAAATGTGATGGGTGTGAAAAATCACCTCATCGTCCCGTATCTGGCCGAGATTTTGCACAAATCCTGAGGAAGCGTAAGAGTAACTTTTTAAATATTGGGTGATATCGGTCGGAGTGGATTGAGTGGTATTGAATTCCTTGCATATACAGTCAAAAAGCTCTCCTGCCACGTCGAGGCGCTTCTCTTCTTCCTTCATAGAAAAACATGTTACACCATCTGTGAAAAGACTGATATGGAGCTGAGTGACGAAAAACATCACAACAATTAATGCCAATATTTTTCTAGATTTCATAAATATTCCCTGATATGGGTTATTCCGCTTCTACAATGATATTATCAATAAATGTTCCAAATCCACAGGGATACGGTGGATAATATCCATCAGATTGAAAATAAAATTCTATTTTTATATCACCACTTCCCAGCCCGGGCCCCAGATAGATGGTCACCTGTTCCCAGCCTTCGGTGTCCTCTCTGAATTCCCAGATAAAGCCATCGTCATTTCCTAAATAATTTGAATATAATTTAATCATAAAGAAATCATAATCACCCGTTCCAGGCGGCTCGAGCGTCTGGCAAAAGTCGAAATGTATGTGGAGATTGGCCAATCTGCAATCGCCAATTCCTGTATACATATAAGCCCGCATATTATCCTCATATTCTTCCGGGGGGTCGCACATCGAGCCGTTGCACCAAATGACGTTGTTAAGATCAATATTTTCCACACCCCAGAATCCCCTGTTTATTATCAAACTGCCCACGGTCCAATTATTGTCCTCCGGGAAATCCCCCTCGAAGTCTTCAAATAGTATCCTCTTGGAGTGGGCGGTGACGTTCTGCACGACCCAGTACTCGGGCCCGGTTCTGCCGCCCAGCCAGTAACAGGGCCAGAACTTGTGCTCTCCGAGCAGCACTGACGAGAGGGTCGTGATATTGCTCAGCACGATCGACTCCTGGGGGGCGAGCCGGAAGGGGCCGTAGATTCTTCCGCAGTCGCAGGTGTTATTCTCCGGGTCCCGGACCGCGACTCCCAAGTAGGAGTTCTCGCAAAAATACAACTCCTCCTCTCCAAGATTCATGAGCTCGTATCTCACGAGCACATACTGGCCCAATAGCGGTCTGGCATTGGTATTCATGCCCAGAACCTCGAAATTGTGCACCTGCAGGCCGTGGGGACCGTCGTCTGTAATTCCTTCAAACAACCCGTAGGTGAACATTCCAATGTTATTATACATGTACGAAAACGCCAGATCCGTCACGAGAGGGCCCCAGTAAATGTGCTGGAACGCCTCATAGAATCGAAAAATGTTTTTAATTCTGTTGTATGTGCCATCATCAATTATTCTCCATGTAAGCATCAGGTGCTCGTCGTCAAAAAAGCCCTCGTCGTCACAATCAGGGTCCTCATCGCCCACATCGAAATCGTCCCACATGTCCCAGAACAGGCCCGCAACGCATCCCACGGTTCTCTCGCCCCTGAGACCGGCGCGGTCTCCCGAGAATCTTTTACCATTAATTGACCATGTCTCGATGTGCAGGCCATCGGGCGCATCGTCCCGGTAAATAAGATCGTTATTACGTTTGGCCCCGAGCCAGCCCTCGCTGTCCGAGAAAGCGGCCCAGGCCCACGCGAAGCCCGCCGCGTAGACGCACTCCTCCTCGCTCCAGCCCTCGGGGTCGTAGAATTCCTTGTCCCACAGCTCCAGAAAATATTCCTCGAACCCGCTCGCGTATGGCCACGTGGGCCAGTAGCTCTCCTCATATGCACATGAATAGAGAATATTCAGTCCGTAGCAATATCTCACTGAATCGTATCCCACTCGCCAGCTTGTGGAGTCATCGTCCTGAAAGTATTCGCACGAAATCTCTATGTGCTTCTCCTTCGGAGGCCCCGGCCAGCAGTAGAAATTGGAGAAGGGGCTCGAAGCCCAGCTCACGTCGATGTATGTATTACCAGAATCTATTTCCAGGCTGGCTATCCTTGATTCAACCAAAGTGTGATATATAGCGGCCGCACCGACCCTGGAGGAATTCTCCGAGCCCGAGTCCGCAAACACGATATTACATGTATAATCATTATTGTCCGTAAGAATATTTTGAGATGATTTGCCGTAATAATAGGCCGGTCCTCCAGCACCATAAGCCACTGAGCCTACCCTTAACGGATTGTTCGGAGCTCGGCCATCGTTCATTTCTACAGTCACATCCACGGTAATGGACTGGGGAGGGGGGTTACCGAACTGCTGGAGCATGAGGGTGAGAAAGCTGTTACCACATATATTTAAAGCAGACTCGATAATTGTTGGTGGAGAGGTGTCATACACAGTTACCTTCACTGCCGCATAGGGAAGGGGTATCGTCGTATTCGCCTCTTCCGGTAGCTCACTGATGTACGCGCCCGAAACCGTCAGATGAATCTGCAGGTCCACCTGTCCCGCTGTGCTGCTCCACTCCCCCGACCTGATCTCCATCATATTGGGGGGGGGGTCCGAAGCCCTCGACCCGAGGTCGAGACCCACAATCACCGAGCTCCATATGAGCAATGCACTCATTAAGATTGCTACCGCCCTAAAGCGCTGCATAGCCCCACCGTTTTTACTATGTCTGGCGAAGTATATAATTTTTATGGACCATCAGAGTTCCCTGTCGAATCCCGAAATAACTTCCTCTCGGCAAATATAAGAGCCCTAAAACCATATCAATACATGCGGAAGCTCACAAGGAGAAAGCTCAGATGGCTCATCAGGGAGATGGAAAAGGGTGAGGCCTCT
>JAWCLH010000045.1 GCA_038851035.1 Thermoplasmata archaeon | reverse complement strand
TCGGTGTGAAGTTGATTTCGGCGCTCTGGTCGCCGCGCGGTATAATGTCAAACAGCGGGCAGTCCTCGCTCCAGTTGAGCCTGTCGCCGTCAGCGTCCTCTGCGAAGATGAGCAGCCTGAAGTTCTTCCCCTGGCTCGCGACCTGGTCCATTATCGGGCTCAGGACCGGGTAGCGGTTCACGTATACACTCTTCGACGCAAGCGGGCTGCCGGCGACGAGGAGCCAGAATTTGTGGCTACCCCCAGTGGCGACCCAGTCCACGCTGACTATAGTGTCACCGGAGGCGTTTAGAATGACATCGTCAGAAAAGATAAATGGCCCGGTGTCCGGCTCCGGACCATCGCGTATGGCTATGGGTATCCTGAGCTCCATCCCCGAGGGGTTGCCAAGAATTGCGGTGATTCTCAGGGTCTCCCTCTCCGACAGGGCTTCGGCGCTGAGCGAGAATGACTTTAACTGAATCTGGAGCTCTTCGGCTCCAATCGATGCGGTGGGCTCGGGCGAAACGTACTTGCGCGCCCTGACGTCATCGAACCTCGACGGCCCGCCGCGGTCCTGGACCACGCCTATTTTTCCGGGCCCGGTGTGTTTTGAGTCCTGCACAGAGTTGTCCCATACATCCGGTTCCTGCGTACCTACTTTCCAGACCCTGCCCCTGATTGTGCTGCCGAACACTTGAAGCTTGACCCAGTACCACGTTCTTGTGTCTATAGTCTTGGTCACATAACCTATATGCATGGAGGACCCGGCGTCGAGCCTCCTTAGAGCAAAGTAATCATCGGCCTGAATGCGTATGCCGTAGCCGTTGCTGTTGTCTATCATTCTCCCCAGTGGCCCAGCGTCGTGGGTGGATGAGGAGCTGTCCATGTACACCTTGAGAAGAACCTCCACGTTCTCAATGGGGGCCATCGAGACCGCAATCGCCCTGTAGGCCGCAGTGTCCGAGCCGCCCGTTGAAGTGATACTGTACCATTGGTTCGTGGGGTCCCAGGACGCGCTCCCTGAGACCGCACTCCATCTCCCGGAGGGGTCTGTGGAGAAGTCGTCATAGAAGTCGAAGGTGGCCGCAGGTGACGATACCGATGCCGCGGAGGGATTGCCGTAGTACATATGGATGACTACGCTTGAAGCGGCGGGTATCTCGTTAACCTTGACCCATACGCCGGCGAAAGAACCGTCAGTCTTCTCCTCAATATAGTATGGTAGTTCAATGCTTTCATTCGAGGCTTTTTTATACTGAATAAAGCGCAGATCCGAGAAATCCGGTTTCATGTCGCTATCGTAAGCCACCTTAAGAAAAACCTGATACGCTTTAAGAGCCTCGGGGACAGCGGCGTTGTTGATGACAATGGCCCTGCGGTAGAGCCACCCGGAGTTCCACCAAGGGGCATTTTCGCTGCTCAAGGATATTCCAGAGTTCCATGTGCAGGCGGCGTCGCTCGGAGCCGGCTCCGTCCAACCGCCTATAGAGGAGATGATGATTGCTGCGGCCACGCTCACAGACGAGAGGGCTCTCAAAGCCCATCCGGACATCTTCGCTATGAGACCACCCTCCTTCCATATAACTGAGCGAACTTATAAATCTTAAATAAGTATGCTGCGTCACCTTCTATGGATTTAAGTCAGCCATCTCCCATCTCAAGAGGATTAATATGGGTCCAATAAATGATTGGGCCTAAGTCGATAATTCATTAATTCTTGTTTGGGGGAATCGATTATATGCTCAAGATTATATGCTCATCCTTACCCTTCCATGAGCAGGGTAGAAGTTAGGAGGAGGTGTCTCACACCAACCCACGGCGCCATTGGCTTCCTTAAACTTACTTGTGTAAATATCGGCATGAGCCTCAGGGTTGATTGCACGAAAGGTCAATCGGTTAGAGAATTCATCTACTCGTGTGTCATATTGAATGAAAAAATTCCGAGGAGCTGAGCAGAGAGCTCGCTTTTCTGAAATGAGAACGGAGAGCTTCAAAGAGGTCTCGAGCAAAAGGACAAACAAGAGAGGGTCGTTGGGAATGAGCTCGAGGGTGTTAACGACCCTAACCCTGGTGCAGGCCCTTCTCTTCCGCAGAATGCCAGATATTGTTGACCTGAGAGAGAGTCTTCTGCGGAGTGATGTCCATACTGCGGTGGCAAGAATCTCAGCGGTGTACGGAAGGTGTGTGAAAACCCTACGGTGGAGGTTCTAGTATCCAAATCCCCTGTGACCAGATACCGCGCTGAAAGCCGTTACTCCAGGAGTACTGTAACCCGATTCAAAGTCCCCTCAGCACCCGTGGCCTGTAAAAACGTTTTCAGGTCGCAGGCGTCTTTCTCGTGACCGCCTCATCCGCCGCGCGTGCACCGCTCAGCATCGCCATGTCCATGTTGAGGTACTTCCACTCGCCGAATCTTCCGGCGGGAAATATGCCTGCGCTTCTCAGATAATCATGAATGACTCTCACGTTCTTCCCGTGTTCGAGGTCGTGGACCACGTATCCAAAGTCATAGCTCCTGACCTCCGCGCAGTCCAGCTCGTCCCTCTCCCTGAGTACGCCTGTCCTCTTCAGGTCCGCCACCACTCTATCTAAAGTTCTTCGGGGCCTGACTCTACCGTGTGAGGGAATCGTCAGCTCCACTAGAATCGAGCTCCGGCCCCTCGGGCCCATTGATGGAGCTAGGTTCATCGGGAAGCTTATTCTGTTGAACAGAAAGTCCTTCTCCGGGAAGTATATCGAGTGCTTGTCAGAGACCGCCTTCCTTTTCAACCCGATTCCAACGCACACAAGCCTGGTGTAGACCAGCCTCCGGGCTGCCCTCCTCACCTCGGCCGGAGCGGACTCGATTAGAGGCACGAGCGTGGGCAAAGCGAGAGTGCTGATGACTTTAGAGAACTCGAGCGTTTCCTCGCGACCCCCGCTCCTGCATCTCACCCTTATCCCCCTAGAGGAGGGAGAGATGAGCTCTACCACGGAGCCCAGGCTCAGTCTCTGGAGGCCGGAGGCCATGGACATAGGCAGACTCCCTATCCCACCCCGAACCGGGTAATGAAAAATCGCGTTCGGCCCGAAGTCTCTGTCCTGAAGCCCAAGAGCGCCGCGAATCATGTCCCTTAAGTCGGGAGTCGGCACACGCCCCTCAATCCAGTCCACACCTATTCTCTCGAGTGGGTATTTCCAGACCTTCAGATTATATGGTATGAAGTAGTGCCTCGCAATGCCCTCTCCGAAGGTGGCTATGGCCCATTCCATGAGGTTTGATGGCCTCCGGAATTCGCGTCTCTCGCGGGCCTTGATGACTCCCTCGAGACACTCGAGAATCACCCCCGGAGGGAGGCCGTGGAGGAAGGCTTCGAAGGGATATCTGATTAATTTTCCGTAGAGTTGGATGAAGTTCTCTCGCCGCATTCTCTTCAGATTTCCCCGGAGGAAGCGCCTAAAGAGCCTCATTGCGCAAGCGTCTCTTGTATAGATAATATGTGGACCGTAGTCGAAGAGGAAGTCGCCGAGGCGCCAGCTCCGGCACAGCCCGCCCGGCTCGGCTTCCTTCTCTATAACAATGAAATCCGGACGGCCGAGACGCCTCAGGCGGTGGGCCGCGCTCAGACCGGCTAGTCCGCCGCCGAGAATTCCTATCATCGCCGTAGCCCCCTTCTCGAGCTTCTTGTGACCGCTCTTCCGGAGTCTGGCTTAATGTCGAGCTCAGAGGCCCTGTCCCTCGTCACTCCAATGCCCCTTCCTTCATCGAGTTTAGCGCCCGCCGGGGCGAGAAGCGCGGCGATGTGCTCTTTCAGCGCCGACCCGAACTCTTCCCTCTCCAGCGCCAGCTCCACCGTCGCCCTCAGCCAGTCGAGTTTGTTGCCGATGTCGTACCGCCTCCCCCTGAACTCAAGCCCGACAATTCGCTCTCTCTCGAGAAGTTTCTGGAGGGCGTCGGTCAGCTGCACCTCACCGCCCATCCCGGGTGGGGTCCGCTCCAGGCAATCGAAGATTCCTGGAGTGAGGAGGTATCTACCCATTATTGCTAGATTCGACGGTGCTCTGCCCCTCTCGGGCTTCTCCACGAACCCCCGAATCGCGTGCAATGGGCCCCTGGAGGCCCCGACCTCGACCACCCCGTAACTGCTCAGCCTCTCCTCAGGCAGTCTCTCCAGCGCCAGTACCGAGCATCCCTCCTTCATATGAACCTCAATAAGCTGGCGCGTGCAGGGGACGGGGGCGACGATGATGTCGTCGCCCAGAAGAACCGCAAAGGCCTCAGCGCCCACATGCTTCTTCGCACAGAGAACGGCATCGCCGAGGCCCCTGTGCTCCCTCTGGCGGATGTAGTGGATATGCCCCATCTCCGAGAGCCGGTTGATTGCCTCGAGCTCCTTCAGAAGGCTGTCTCTGTTGTTAGAGGCCAGATGCTGCTCGAGCTCGATAGCGCGGTCGAAGTGGTCCTCGATTGCTCTCTTGCCCCTTCCGGTCACTATCAGGATGTCGTCCACGCCCGAGGCCACGGCCTCCTCTACGACGTACTGGATGGCGGGCTTGTCCACGACGGGGAGCATCTCCTTCGGCTGCGACTTCGTGGCCGGGAGGAACCTCGTGCCCAGTCCGGCGGCCGGGATGACAGCCTTCACGGCGCCCCGCATGTTCCTCTCGCTACTTAATATCAGCGCCCTTTTATCAGTCTCACCTCTTCCAGACCCTCACACTCAGGCGCTGTTCCGGACCCGGGAGGCTCCATCCCCCGCGACCCCTCTCCCTCCCCCTCTAAGCCATCCCTTAGCCATCTCGCGGTCCCTTGCGCCATCCTTATCCACCCCCCCTCCATATTCAGCTTCCCTCGCCCCCCCGCTCTCGTCGCCCGGTCCACAATCCGGGCGGCGAGACGCTTGCCTACCCTCCGCCGCCGGTGGCAATCTCCCCCTCCTCCGCCTGAGGCCGTCTCTCTCATTCCTCCACATCACTCTCTCCCACTCAGCGACGTAGCGCCTTTTCGGGCCGAGCCGAGGGAGTTCCCTGAGACCGTGCCAGATTCCCCTCAGCATATGCCTGGTCTGGCCCGCGCGCATTATCATTGGCCCCTCCATATAGAGGGCCCATAGGATATGGAGGAGCGCCATGGAGGGCGAGAGGTACCTGATGTAATTCCAGATTCTGTTTCTTGTTGTGAAATAAACCATTCGCCAGCCTGGCCTCTGGACCCTCGAGGTATAGTGCCTCGCGACAAGGTCGGAGAAGTACTTTATTCTATATCCGGCCGCCCATACGCGCGCGGCGAGGTCGTCCTCGTTGACGTATATTTCGTACTCCTCCGGAAAATAGCCGATGCGTCTCAGCAGGTCGGCCCGAATGGCGAAAGCGCAGCCCCGGAAGGTGTAGATTTCGTACTCGTCCTCATCGGAGTATTCGGGCCAGCTATCGTACTGGAAATAGAAGTGTTCCTTATAGACATTGATTATTCTGCTTGCGACGGCCCCGAGCCTCGAATCCTCGCTAAAGTGCTTCACCGCCCTCTCGACCCACTCCCTTTCAAGCGTGGCGTCGTTGTCCATCACGACGACAATGTCCCCCCTCGCCGCCTCCATCCCGATGTTGAATGTACGGCAGGCGCTGAAGCCCGAATGGGGCATTTCGATCAATTTCACCTGAGGGAACAGCCCTTTCACGGCCTCGGGCGAGCCGTCCGTGGAGTGATTGTCCACGATTATTATCTCCAGCTCTCTATGGGTCTGCTCCCCGAGGGACTCGAGCGCCCTGAGAAGGTCGTCCCTACGGTTCCAGTTCACAATGACGACGGAGGCCAGTGTCACGTCCGGTCAGCCCCCTTCTTAGGGCTCCGCAGCCATTGCCCTCGCCGCTATTCTCACTGCCTCCTCGGAAGTTGTGCCCGGCCGCCAGCCCAGCGCCTTTAATCTGTCAATGGACAAGAGCATGGCCCTGACGTCCCCCTTCCAGCCGCGCTCCCCTCCCGTGTACCTAAACTTCACGCCCTCGAGCCCCATCTCCTCAACCACGATCTCCGCAATCCTTGTCACGCTAATTTGGTCCTCGCAACCGAGATTGTATATGTTCACATCATCGCCCGCGTGGGCGATTACGTGCAGCATGGCGTTCACGCAGTCCCCGACAAGGAGGTAGGCCTTCCGCTGTTTCCCATCCCCAAGAATCTCAAGCTCTCGCGGGTTGGCCCGGAGCTTCCTGATGAAATCGTATATGACACCGTGTGTGGACCGAGGCCCGATGACATTGGCGAACCGGAATATCCAAGCACGCATCCCGAATGTGTGGCAGTAGGCGGTTATCAGCCCCTCCGCACCCAGCTTTGCCGCTCCATATATCGATATGGGCTTGAGGGGGCCGTAGTCCTCGGGCGTGGGAATTCTCTCCGCCTCTCCGTAGACAACCGAACTGGAAGAGAAAGCGAGCTTCCCGACGCCGGTCAATCGCATCGCCTCCAGAACATTGAAGGTCGCAAGCACACCCTGCTTCAGGTCGACCTCAGGAGAAGAGGTCCCCAATCTGATGTCCGGGTTGGCGGCCAGATGGTGGACAATGTCGTGCCCCCTCATCGCCTCCCTCAATGCCTCGACGTCCAGAAGGTCCGCTTTGACGAATCTGAAGCCCTTCTTTCCCGAATGGTGCGCTATGAATTCCTCCCTGCCCGACGAGAGGTTGTCATAGACGGTGACCTCTTCTCCCTCCTCCATTAACCTGTCGACAAGATGACTTCCAATGAACCCGGCGCCGCCCGTGACGAAATGGCGGAGGACCATGCAAGTCCATTATGCGCGTGGAATAAAAGGGTTTCGACGGAGGGGGCGTCCGAGACTGCGCGTGGAGAACATGCACCCCGCCCGCCCCCTTTCCCTCGCGGGGGCACCTCCGCTCCCCCCTCCCTCCACGGACATCCAGATGCGGCCCGCGTCGGGCTCCCTCCTACCTTTTCCGGGCCCCTGAGCGCCGCCTGAGAAGCATGCCGGCCGCCGCCGCTCCCCCGGCCGCGACCGCAATCGCTGCGCCCGCCGCCAGCGCAAACCCTGTGCCCAGCCCCTCCTCCACCCCAGCCCTCACGAGCAGCCTCCACTCGTGGACCGTCTCGAGCTCCCCATCCGAAACGCACACCGCGACGATGTGCCCTCCGGCTTTGAAAGACCTGAAGGAGAAGGAGCTCGCGTCCTCGCCGACCGCGGCGCCGTCCACGCTCCAGCTGTAGTGGAGTTCGGCGCCCTCCGGGTCCCGCGCCACCACGGACAGGGACAGCCTTTCTCCTCCGCGCAGGGCTCGCTGCGGAGTTCCCGTCGCGGACTCAATCACCGGCGGGAGGTTGACGACCGCCACGCTCAGCGAGAGCTCCGACGAGCCACCCATGTCGTCGGTCACCCTCAGGACAGCCGTGTAGTTGCCCGGCCGCCTGTAAGAGTGAAGGGCCTGGGCCCCGGTGGCCCCCTGCCCGTCGCCGAAATCCCACTCGCAGAGAACTATCTCACCATCGGGGTCCCGCGACTCTGGCAGCATCGAGAACCTGAAGAGGGTTGTCACATTGCCGGTCTCCGGAGACACCGAGGCGCTGAGCTCCGGGAGCGCGTTCTCCACCGTGATCGGAACGGGCTCCGAGGGGGCGGACTCGCAGCCGTCGTCGTCCCTGACCCTCAACGTGGCGTTATATAAGCCGGGAGCTCTGTAGACGTGCTCAGAGAATGGAGATTCTGTCCAAAGGGTGCGGTTGCCGTCACCGAAGTCGAAGAGGTACTGCACAACTCTCCCGTCCGGGTCCTCTGATTCCAGTGCCGAGAAGTTGACCCGGGTGCGGAGGTTCGCCACTTGGGGGGCGGCGCTCAGGCGGGCGGTCGGGGGTCTGCTCACGACGGTCAGGTTGAGAAAGACCGCAACCCTGTCCTCCCCGTCGCTTGCGGTGAGCATGAATGTGCAGTTCCCCGCCTCCACAGGCACCGCCGTCGTCCTGGGCTCGTGTGGCGAATCAAGGGACACCTTCGGGCCCGAGAGCTGGGACCAGTTGAAGCTGAGCGGGTCCCCGTCCGGGTCCGACGCGTCGGCCTCCAGAGTAACGCTCTCCATTTTGTAGCAGCTCACGTCGGGGCCCGCGCGCACCTGTGGCGCTCGATTAATCACGTCGATTACCACGGGGTCTGAAAGAGCCTCCGAGAGTGAGTCATTGACGATGAGCTGGAGTACATGCCTCCCGCTGGACAGTGGGGTGTACACTGCGTCCCTCTTTTTTTCATCGTCGAAGGTTCCGGCGAGAGAGGAGAGAGCTCTCCACCTGTACTCCAGCGGGTCGCCGTCCGGGTCGCCGGCCTCGCCGCTCAATTGAGCCGGCTGGCGCCTGAACACGGTTGCGTTGCCCTGTGCGAGGCAGGATGGCTTTCTATTTACCGTATAGTCGAACCTGACCCACTTCAGCACGGGCGTCGAGAGCAGGTCCTCTGAGGCCGTGAAGGTCATGTTCCACTCAAAGAGCCTGCCCTGCTCCTGCGGTCTGCAACCGTTCTCCACTGAGAAGAAGGCCCCCCAGCTCCCGTCCTCCCTCTGGACGCGCATCTTGGTCACGATACTGGTTCCGGGCGGGAGCTCCTCGCCCCACGAGACCCTGTCGAGACTGTGGAAGTCGCTACCGAGGTCCAGAACGGGGGGCTGCATGTAGCCGGGAGAGAAGTAGCACCACTGCATTTCACCCGGCCTGAGGATGCGCGTCTCCCCGAGGCACTCGCCCCCGCTGTCCATGCCCCCGATGACCAGCACCACCTTTTCGACTGGGTCATAGACGCAGGCGCAGCCGCTTCTGAGCGCGCCAGGAAGACGTAGGTTCTCGCCCCAGGAGTCGGCGGCCGGGTCGTAGGTCCAGGTGTCGCTGTTCCCGACCTGCCCACGACCACAAACGACCATGAGCCCTCTGTCGCTGTCCCAGCACGCGCCGTGCATTGAGCGGGCATAGGGCGCGCTTGTCCTATGGGTCCAGGAGTTGTTGGCGTAGCTGTAACCCCAGGTGCTGTAGAAAGGGAACTCGGCGTTCTCGCCGCCGTGAACCATCATCTCCCTCTTCGTCGGTATCCAGACGGCGCTGGCGTAGGCGCGGGGCAGGGGCGCCTCGTCCGAGACGGGGCTGCGGACTGACCAGAGGTTCCGGACAATATCATAGGCCCAGACGTCCGCGAAATAGGAGGTCTCGTTCATCCCGCCGAAGACGAGCATAAGACCGTCGTCGGGGTCCCAGACCGCACACTGGCCGTGCCTCGGCGCCGGCATGTCGGCGAGGCGGAGCCAGGTGCCGTTCGATGGGAACCACGCCCACGCCTCCCTGTGAACAATCGGCTGCCCTGCGAGATATTCCAGCCCCCCGCAGACAATGAGGCAGCGGTCGCGCGGGTTCCACACGCCCGCGGCGCCCGCGGGGAGCATCGAGGGCCCCCGCTCCGTCCAGATGCCGGTCGCAAGGTCTAGGGTCAGGAGGGGCTGGGTATAAATCGGCTCCTGCATCCCGGCCCTCCAGCAGTAGCCCCCGTGGACAATGACGAGCCGGTCGGCGTCATCATATACCGCGACGGGGCAGGCCCTCTCCTGCCCCGCCGGCATCGGCGTCCCGAGGCTCCAGCGCTCGTTCAGGAACCAGATGTTCCTCATCAGGACCGCCCTGTTTGTCTCCATGACGATGGACCATCTGGAGAATATCCAAGTGTTTGAGAAGTCATAGAAAGCCGTTCTCTCATGGGGACCCGAAGCATTCACCTCCGGCTCGGCACGCGGAGTCGGGAAGGTGCCCCCATCGAAGCTCCGGGGGAGTCCCTGCTCGGGAAGCGCCTCCGCGTCGCTGAGGGGCCCTCCGAGTTCTATGGCTGGGGGTGCGCATCCCCCCCGGAGGGCCTCCTTTGCCGTGGGGGAGATGGAAGACCACGGGATAAGAAGGACGAGGCCCAGAAGAGACGCAAACGGGCGCAAAATACGTGACGAGAGCCTCAACCGAATCACCTCACACGAGCGCATGGGCCGACCGGGGACGCTGGAACGCAGGGGGGTCCAGCAGACCCTGCTCGATGCAGTATCGTCCCTTGCCCGTCCTGCCCTCATTCTTTACACCCTGCAGCTCTCCAGCCCACCAGTGCGGCCAGAAGCGCGAGGGCGACCAGAACGGTATCAAAGCCAGGTAGGGGACCACCCGGTGTGCTCTGGACCGGCTTCTGTTTTTTCACAACCGTTATCTGGACTGGGTCGGAGGCCACGGGGCCCGAGCCGTCGTCGACTTTGAGCGTGACGTTGTAGGTGCCCGGCTTGAGCCCGGATGTTCTGAAGAAGGCGCCGGTGCCGATGAGCTCGCTGTCGAGATACCAGCTGAAGCTGAGCTCGTCGCCGTCCTCGTCCAAGGCGTCGCCGGTGAAGTTGATTTCCTCCCCCTGCTTGAAGACCGCGCGGGTGGGGGGGCTCAGGATGCGGACCATCCGCGGCGGGTCGTTCACATTCAACACAGTTATATTGAATGTCACCGTGGCGCTCTCACCGGCGGCGTCTGTTACGGTAACCCTGACCTGATGCACTCCAACCTCCTTCTGTGTTGGCCTGTAGGATATCCAGCCCGTGGAGTTGATTTTGACCAGCGGGTCGCTCGTCGAGAACTTCAGAACGTCATCCCGATCCTCGTCTGAGGCAATGGCTCTCAGGAGGAGCTCGCCCTCCTCCTCCACCGTCTGGTCGGGTATCTGCTCCAGACGCGGGGGGTCGTTGACATTGACAACGGTGATGGTGAAGTTGGCCCAGGCCTTCAGACCCCCGATGTCTGTCACGGAGACGCTGACGGAATGGATGCCGACCTCTTTGTTGGTCGGGGTGAAGGCTATCCTCCCGTCCTGTGAAACGTCAAAGAGGGGTGTGCTGTCCTCAAATACGAGCTCATCCATTCCTATGCTCAGGTCCGGGTCCGTGACGGTGAGGATGAGCTCGAAGGGCTGGTCCTCCGTGGCGGTCTGGTCGGGGACCCGGACAATGGAGGGGGGGTCGTTCACGTTCTCCACCCTCAGGGAGCCGTTGCGGGTGTCCGAGGCGCCGTAGGCATCGGTAACGGTGACACTGAAGTAATGGATTCCAACATCGGAGTTGGATGGTGTGAATGTGGCGAGGCCGGTCTCCGGGTCGAGGGTGAAGAGGCTCGTGTTCGTGCTAAAGGAGAGGGTCTCAACAGGGTCTATGCCTAGGTCAGCGTCGGTGGCCGAAAAGACGTGCTCGAACCTCACTCCCTGATATGCCGTGAGGGTCACGGAGCCCCTGAGCCGGGGCGGGTCGTTGACCGGGAGCACGTTGACAGTGAAGTCGAGCTGAGCGCTCAGGCTCTCGATATCGGTCGCGCGCACACGGAAGCGCTGGGTGCCGTACCAGTTCTCGGTCATGGTGAAAACATCGACATGATGGCCGTCCGAGTTGATCGCTGCGTGGAGCTTGGTGCTGTCAGATTCATAAATGATTGAGAATGACAGGTTCTCGACGCCTGCGTCGTCCTTGAACCAATTCCAGAGGTCTATAAGCGCGGTTACATTTTCGTCCTCATTAATGTTGTAAGCGGGAGGGGTTCCCTTGGCCTCAGGTGGAAGGTTTTTGAGGGTGTACTCGATGCTCAGGTTCGAGACGACCAGGATGCCGCCCTTTTCCGATGTGAACTTCAGCGGTATTTTTACGTTGCCTGGGGGAGAGGCGTCGAGAATCGCCTGAAGCGCATTGGTGAAGACATTCCCTGTGAAATTCACCATCCCTTTCAGGCGTCCGCTCCTCTGCCACTCGACGGTTCCGTCGCCCTTCAGGTCCAGCTTCAGGTTCTCGGGGTAGAGCATCTTTGTGCCGTTGAATTCGAGAGACACATAGTCGGTCTCCATGTATGATGTGTAGGAGCCTGAAACGGGTGGAGTGACGACTGCTAGGAAGCAGAGCCGGCCTCGGCTGTCTGGGTAGTCCTGGGCGCCCGAGGAGACGCCGGCGTGGAGGACGTAGTCGGGCTTCGGGTCGCCCTTGTAATAGTAACTGTCGGTTTTCTTCCATGTCTCGGTGGCGCAGTGGTAGACGTATATCTCCATCGCTGTGTAGGGGTCGTCCGCATTGTCGGGGTAGACCACCCCATAACCCTCCCATGTGAAATAGAAATTGCTCAGCTGGATATCGCCCACGTCGAACTCGAAAAGGTGGTAGGGGACAGCACTCGGGGCCTTTGAGGCAACTCTGCTGTTATCGCTGCTCTTTAGACCTCGGTCGGTTGTGATGTTCTGGCCCTCCATGTTGATTGGTTTGGATTTGGGAGGAACGGTAGTCGTGGAGCCGTCGTAGGCGAAGGCATCCGTGCCGATGGAGAAGTCAAGGAATCCTAAGTAAGAGCCGAAGGACTTGGGTTTTCCCTCGAGGTCAATATAAGCCGAATTTACAAGGCTGTGCCGGGGCAGCTCGATGGAAACGCTGGAGTTGCTACCACCGTCCTCAGGAAAGGTGATGGCCACGCTGGTCAGACCACCTGAGAACTTGTTCAGCTCTTCCCCTCCGGATACAAGCCCTGCGGAGGCAACAATTAATAGCGCCAGAGCGGCCGAGAGGCTCCTCACTGAAATCATAATCCCACCTTGCCTCCCATTCTCAGGGTATTATTTAGTATTTTTGGCGCACCGGTAAAAGTGTCGAATCCCGAAATAACTTCCTCTCGGCAAATATAAGAGCCCTAAAACCATATCAATACATGCGGAAGCTCACAAGGAGAAAGCTCAGATGGCTCATCAGGGAGATGGAAAAGGGTGAGGCCTCTGCATATCAA
>JAWCLH010000044.1 GCA_038851035.1 Thermoplasmata archaeon | reverse complement strand
ATAGAGACTGCGGTGACCTTTCCCCCGCGGGCCTCCCTCAGCTGAATTGCGGCCTCGAGCGCCAGCAGGTCGTCGGGGTTGATGATGCTCTCCACGCCCTCGCGAATCAGGGTCCCGGTCTTCGGGTCTATCTTAACTTCGGCGGTGTTGGGGACCTGCTTGATAAGCACGACTATCTCCATCGGGCTATACCCCCATTCGAGGACCGGCGGCTCCCGCGCCCCGCCTCCCCGTCCTGCGGAGTCCGGGGGCGCGAGAGACTGCGTCCGCATCGGCCCGGGCGCCATCGGGCCTCGATAGCTCGCCAAAGGTATGGGATTATTTAAAATGTGCGCTGGGCGGGGTGAGGGTGCATCGAGCTATTTAAGAAAGCCCGATGATAGAGCCGGAAATCACTTGAGGCCGCTCCTTACCAGCCAATAAGTCCCTCAGCGCGGGGCGGTCTTATGTATCGCGGATACATATCCGGAATACATATCAATGATACATATCGGCGATATGTATCGCCGATACATACTCTGGATATGTATCGAAGGTGAGCAAGGTATATATTCAACCTCCACCACATTTATTTTACAGAACTCAGGATGGGTGAAAAGAATGAGGAAGGGAACAACGGCCGGAATCGGTTCGGTAATAGCGCTTTTAATTTTGAGCGGCATTCCAATGAGCACGACGGCGGAGGACGACGACTACTACATCAGCGGGACGGTTTATTTTTACAATGGAACAAACCAGAGTCAAGTACCCGACTGCCCCGTAACTCTCACTTATGTCCCCACTAGAGACCGGCTTGAGATAATGACCAATGAGGACGGATATTACGAGTTCAATCTTGCGGATCTTGAGGGTGGATATGAAGCGGAACAATATGCAGAGATTACAGTTGAACCTTATATCTGTGAGGGATTATTAATTCCCGCACCTGAGGGAGTGATATATATCGACCCGAATTCACAAAACTCATACCATAATATCTATTTCAATATTGAAAACGGCATGATTGAATTCCTTTATGATGTTAGTCTATTTTTAAATCTTCAAGGCAATGCGGTCATCCCTGGAGGGCTGGGCGTTTGGGATTTCACTAATCCAGTACACTATTATTGCGACAATAACCCTGTTGCGCTTACTTGTGGATGCTCTGTTTCTATGACAAATAACCAATGGCAAACATTATATGTGTGGAGCACATGGACATTTTCAGTCCAAAATGAATATACAAATGACCAAGAAATATGAAATTATGATTTTTATATATTACCCCAGCATTCCCTATCTAACTCTAATGTCTTAAGTATTTTGACAGAATATAAAGATCCACAATTTATCCCCGGCGATGAATACAATACACAAACAGCGGTTATTGCTTCTATATCAGGGAGTTATCGTTGGGGCCCTCCGGGTCCCTTCAACCCCCCCACGTCATTTGGACCTTTCACGACAAGTGGACAGATCTATTTGCATCCGAGCGGATTAAATGGACAGGGCAATCTCCCGGCGGAGCCCCTTCGATATCCCCCCTGGGATCTTTGAATACTATGAAATAAAAAATCCCTTTTTACAATAATATCTATATTCCCTGATAATTATTATTAAATAGGATGGCAGAGCATAATGCAACGGGGAGGCGGACAAGAATATCATCTTTTATCACTGCTCTTGCTATTTTTATCTCAATATATTACTCCCCTTCCCCCCCAGCACCCATTCAATCCGCATCAGCTGATATCTGGGTTTGCGATACGGAGGAACAATTCACAGACGAGGGGCATCGGCTTAATAATTGTACAGTCAACTCCATAAATGGAAATGGAAGAATTGAATTAATTACAAATCCATCATGGATAAATCAATGTCCAGTATTATCTCCAACTCCTCGCTTCTTTTACGGGAACGGAATCGCAGCGGTTGGTAATGATGATAAGCTCATATTATTTGGTGGTATTGATAATTTTCAAAACATCTATAATGATACGTGGGTATATGATGTGAGCGAAAACAATTGGGCGCAATTATTCCCTCTCAGTTCTCCGCCCGGGCGGGTCGGCCATGCGATGGCCACCATTTGGGGTGACGACAAAATTATTTTGTTTGGAGGAGTCAACCAAATAGATATCTTCAATGACACATGGGTCTTTGACTTAAGTGAAAATGGATGGTTCTATAAAACTCTACCATGTAGCCCCACTCCACGCTTCGGGCATTCATTCGCCTCAGTTCCCAGCGATTCTTGTTGTATATTATTCGGAGGAGCAATATGTAGTGATTTTAATTCTTCCCAGAACTATTCTTTTTATTCTGATACATGGATTTTTGATATTTCCAAAGGTTTGTGGTACCAGATATTCCCTCAAATTGCTCCATCCCCTCGCTATTGTCATAGTATGACTGGAGTTAAGAACGAGGATAAAATAATTTTATTCGGTGGTTACGATATGAATATGTATTATTCTGACACCTGGATGTTTGATATTAGCGATGGGCAATGGACTGTAGAATCACCTCCTTACTCCCCTCCTCCAAGAAGAAACCATGTGATGGCCATTTTTTCTAGTGATAATGAAATAATAATGGCTGGTGGCCATGGCAAGACGGTTTACAATTTGACAGACACATGGATATATAATATAAATAAACGCAATTGGACAGAAATTAAACCTTTATCGGTTTTTTCGAATTACGATATCAGTCTGGCAACAGAGTTGACAATGTTAAAAACAATAATGCTGGATTATAAAGACACATTAATATTCGAGAAATCAATATATGTCCCGTTCGGAGAATATCAATCTCCTTATTATAATTCCAGAGTAGTGTCGAATTTTAATCTCATTCGATTTAGAGGAGACATTCCAGACGGCACAAACATATTTCTCCAGTTCAGAACAGCGAAAACACTTAAAGCACTTGAATCGAAGAAGTTCGTTGGGCCATATTTTAACCCCGATAAATATTATTTTTTAAACGATAATGAAATAATATTGGAAAACACAAATGATAAATGGTTCCAATATAAATGCGTTTTAATAACTTCCGACCCATATCGAACACCTGTAATAGAAAAAATTGAATTAGTATACACTCCACCTTCTTGTATCGTACAATTAATATATCCCAAAGAAAGAGCCTGGCTCAATACCAATTCAATTACATTTTACTGGACACTTAACATTGACTATCCGGACAAACCAGTCATTTCGGAATACCAACTGGATACCCACAGCAGTTTCAATTCAGCGAGTCTAATCACAAACGAAACTGTATCAAATGAAATAAACTTTTTTTCACATGAGATTCTCAGGGACGGAATCTGGTACTGGTGCGCTCGCATCAGGGATATCGAAGGCGACTGGAGCCCCTTCAGCGAGGTCTGGAGCTTCGGGGTGGATACTGCGCCACCCCTCCCGTTCACGCCCCGGGTCGCGCCCCCCGGCTGGACGGCCGGTCCCTGCAGGGTCTACTTCGAGACCAGCGACGAGCTGAGCGGTCTGGACCGCTACGAGCTCTGGATTGAGGGCGGGCTCTGCGGGAACTGCACGAGCCCGCAGGATTTGCCGGAGCTGGTGGACGGAGTCCACTCGGTGGTAATCAGAGCCTGCGACCGCGCCGGAAACTATGCAGAGGGGAAGGCGAGGGCTCTTATCGACAGGGAGCCCCCCGAGCCGTTTATGATTGAAGTGGTTCCCCCGTCCTGGACGAATGGCGACCCGCAGCTCATATTCTCTACCGTGGACCGCACGAGCGGCGTGGACCACTACGAGATGAGCGTTGACGGCCGGCAGTTCATATGGCACTCGAGCCCCTGCACGCTCGCCGGCCTGAGCGACGGCGAGCACAACGTAACGGTGAGGGCCTTTGACCAGGCCGGGAACTGGAGGGAGGCCTCCGCGACGATCTATTTTGATAGAACCCCGCCCATTGGTCTGTTTGTCTCGATTTCGCCCGATGGCTGGACCGCCGCGGAGCCGGTCCTGACATTCTCGGCGCTCGACGAGACAAGCGGTCTGGACCACTATGAATTCAGCGTGAACGGAGGCGAATTCGAGCCCTGCACGAGCCCTCTCACGTTGACCGGCATGCCCGACGGCGTCAGCCCGATTGTGCTCAGGGCCATAGACCGTGCCGGGAACTACGCGGAGGGAAGGGTGGAGGCCCGCGTGGACAGGTCGCCGCCGGAGCCTTTCGTCATAAAATCGGAGCCGGGGGGCTGGAGCCGCTTTCCGCCGACCCTGTCCTTCTCCACGAGGGACAATCTCAGCGGCGTGGAGCGTTATGAGGCGAGCATTGACGGCGGCCAGTGGATAAGGGCGAAGAGCCCCTGGACCCTCCCCGTGCTCCCGGACGGGGCGCACAATATCACGCTCAGGGCATACGACAGGGTCGGGAACTTTCTCGAAGCCAGCACGGAGGTCCTTATCGACGCCACCCCGCCCGGAGTATCCTCCTTCAAAATCAACAGAGGGGCCCGGACAACCGGCTCCCGCAATGTGACGCTCTCGATAACGGTCCGGGACAGCACCTCGGGCGTGGCGGGGATGTGCTTCAGCAGCGACGGCCTGAACTACACGGACTGGGAGCCCTTCTGCGCCACGAGGGCCTGGAGGCTCGCGGGGGGCGAGGGCGAGAAGCGGGTCCATGTCAGGGTCAGGGACGCGGCCGGGAACGAGGCCGCGGCCTCGGCCTCCATCCTGTATATCGTCTACACGAGGAGCGATGAATCGCTCCAGACGCTCGCGACGGGCGCTCTGGTGATTCTGCTCGTGGTGACGCTCGTCCTGTGGGCCCGGTGGAGGAGGAAGAGGCATGGCCCCGCTCCGCCGGCCGGGGCGGGCGCAGCGAATTCGGCGGGCGAGGCCGGGCGGGGCCGGAGGGAGCGGGGACCCGGTTGAGGCCGGCATGGGCCACGCAGGCCCGGAGCGACGCGGGCGACGCCCATCCAGCCTCCACACATTATAAATAACCGCTCCGTTTTTCTATGGCGGAGTGAGCGCTCTGGAGAAGCCGCAGGAGCCCGCGGAAGGCGTCCTCGTGGTCGGCGGAGGAGTGGCGGGAATCACAGCCGCCCTGAACCTCGCGGACGCGGGTGCGAGGGTCCACCTCGTGGACGACGCACCCTCCATAGGCGGCCTCATGGCCCGCCTGGACAAGACCTTCCCGACCAACGACTGCTCGATATGCATCGAGGCGCCGATGATGTACAATGTGGCCCGCCACCCGAACATCGCGCTCCTGACCGGGACGGAGATAAGGAGGGTGGAGGGGGCCGCCCCACGATTCAGGGTTCGCCTCGTCCAGAGGCCCCGGTTCGTGGACGCGGAGAAGTGCAAGGGCTGCGGAAAGTGCGCCGAGGCCTGCCCGGTCAGCGTCCCGGACGAGCTTGACGGCCCGATCGGAGGGAGGCGCAAGCTCATCAGCATCCCCTTCCCGCAGGCCGTCCCCAACGTCTACGTCGTGGACGACAGGTGCAGGTACTGCAAGATGTTCGACAGGGGCGCCTGCATCGGCGCCTGCAAGGTGGACTGCTCCCAGTGCCGCGAGTGCCAGATCGCGAGGTGCGTCGTCGCCTGCAGAAAGGAGGGGGCGGAGGCCGTGCTGCTCTGGCAGAGGGAGAGGGTTCTGGACATAGAGGTGAGGAGCATCGTCCTCGCCGTCGGGGCCGAGCCCTTCACACCCTCCGAGCCCCATTTCGGCCACTGCCTCCACCCGGACGTCCTGACGAACCTCCAGTTCGAGAGGCTACTGAACGCCGGGGGCCCGACGGCAGGGAGGCTCGTGAGGCCCTCGGACGGCTCGAAAGTGAGGAGTGTCGTCTGGATTCAGTGCGCCGGGCGGGGGAGGAGAGGCGGTCTGGGCTACTGCTCGAAGGTCTGCTGTATGATCGCGGTCAAGCAGAGCATTCTCGCAAAGGAGCACGAGCCGGGGCTCGAGGCCGCGGTGCTCTACAGCGAGCTCCAGCCCTACGGTAAAGGCTTCCACGAGTTCCACGCGCGGGCAAGAAAGGCGGGAGTCAAATTCATAAAGGGGAGGCCGGGCGGCGTGTCGCGCGACCCCGTCTCGGGCCGATTGAGGGTCCGCTTCGAGGACATTGACAGCGGGAGGCTCGGGGAGCTGGAGGCGGACATCGTCGTCCTCTCCGCGGGCCTCGCCCCCCTGCCGCGCATTAAGAAGCTCACGAAACAGCTGAGAATCGAGCTGGACGAGCGCGGCTTCATAAAGGAGAGGGACCCATTAGGGGCGCCGCTCGAGACCAGCGTGGAGGGTGTCTATGTCTGCGGGACGGCCTCGGGCCCGGCGGACATCTCCGAGACCGTCGCGAGGGCCTCCGCCGCGGCTCTGCTGGCTCTCGGCAGCGGACGGGGCAGGTCTGGTTTTAGCGGCGCGGCGCAGGGAGTTGAGAGCGGAAAGTCTGGTTCCGGGGGCGTGCCACGGACTGTTGAGCGGGGTGCTGGTCTTTGACGGATACGGGCGCCGGGAGTCGGCATGGAGGCAGGGAGCGGGCGGCCCGCCGGGGGGTCTCTGATACTGCGGGAGAAGCCGGGCCTGAGGGGGCGGGGCGCGCGTATGAGCCTCCCCGGAGCTTCCGCTGCAGCGGAAGCGCCCGAAACTGCCGGAGGTGTCGAGCGGATTGAGCTCTGAGAAGGGAGAGCGGGTCGGCGTCTTCGTCTGCCACTGCGGCACGAACATAGCCGGCGTTGTCGACGTGACATCGGTCTTGGAGGGCGCGAGAGGGCTGGAGGGTGTGGTCCACGCCGAGGACGGGAAGTGGATATGCTCCGTGGACTTCCTGAATAAAATCAAAGCCGCCATCAAGGAGAAAGGGCTGGACCGCGTCGTTGTCGCCTGCTGCACCCCGAGGACGCACGAGCCCGTCTTCAGGAGCGCCCTGAAAGAAGCGGGCCTGAACCCCTTCCTCCTCGAGTTGGTGAGCATCAGGGAGGGCTGCTCCTGGGTCCACTCGGGCGAGCCCGCCGCGGCCACGGCCAAGGCGCTCGAGCTGGTGAAGATGGGCGTCGCGAGGGCCCGGCTCCTCGAGCCCCTCGAGGTCGCCAGAATTCCGGTCGGAAAAGAGGCGCTGGTCATCGGCGGCGGCCCGGCGGGGATGGCCGCGGCCCTCGGCCTCGCGCGTCAGGGCATGGGGGTGAAGCTGGTCGAGAGGCGGGAGAGGCTCGGCGGAATGCTGCTCCGCCTCGCAAGAATTTTTCCCGAGAACAAACCGGCCGCAGACATTCTCGCCGAGCTCGAGGCCGCCGTCAGGGCGGAGCCCGGCATCGAGGTTATGATGGGGGCCGAGGTGCTGGACATAAGGGGCTTTGTGGGGAGCTACACCGCCAGAGTCTTGGCGGGCGGGGAGGAGAGGGAGCTTCGCGCCTCGATAATTATCGTCGCCACGGGCATGGAAGAGCTGCCGCCTGAGGGGGCCGCTGGCCATGGGGTCACCCCCGGCGTGATGACGCTGCTTGAATTCCTCGACAGGCTCGGAGCGGGCTATGCACCCAGCTCAGTCGCCTTCATAGGCTGCGTCCGCTCAAGAAACGGGGAGAGGGGTTGCTGCAGCGTCGGCTGCCTCGCCGCGATCGGCGCCGCGGAGCTATTCAGAGAGAGGGTGCCGGGCTCGAGGACGGCCTTTTTCTATCGCGATCTATGCATACCGGGGCCGGCGGCGGGTGAGGCGGCGGAAATGGTCTGGAGGAGCTCGGTACTGACCTTCAGATACCCAGAGGGCGAGCCTCCGGAGGTGAGGATGCTCGAAGCTCCGGCCGAGAAAAGCGGCCAACCCGTACAACAGGATACACAGAGCACAAAGAGCAAAGAGGAAGCCGGGAAGGGCGATGATAAAAAGGAGGGAGGGGGCAGGGGGAGTGCAGAATCGCGCGCTCAAGAGGGGACTTTGGGAGCGCCGGAACAACCCGGCAACATGGAGGGGCTCGAGGTTGTTTCGAGGGATATCCTGACGGGCAGGAGGGTCAGGTTCCCCGCAGAGGCCGTGGTGCTCGTCACCGGATACAGGGGTGCGGTGGGCGCGGAGAGGCTGGCGGGTTTGCTCAAGGTCTCCACGGGCCCCGATGGCTTCTTTACAGAGGCCCACGTCAAGCTCAGGCCGCTCGACTTCGCGACAGAGGGCATCTACGTGTGTGGCTGCGCCCGGGGACCGAGGGGCCTGAAGGAGAGCATTGAGGAGGGCCTCGGGGCCGCCATGCGCGCGCTGATTCCCATGCGCAGGGGCTTTGTTGAGTCGGAGGGCGTCGTGGCAATGGTGGACTCTGAGAGGTGCTCTGGCTGCGGCCTCTGCGCTTCGTCGTGCCCCTTCTCCGCCATCGAGATGGTGGATGGGGGGGTGGTGGCCTGCGCAGCGGAGGCCGATGCGGGCCAACCCCCTCAGGCGGAGGGGTGCGGCCCTGCCACGGCCCCGGCCAGCGCTTCCCAGGAGGGCGGAGGACTCCCCGGCTCTCCCGGCGTTCGGGAGCCAGCCGTGCTGCGGGGTGCTGGAAAAAGGAAGAGGCCCGGCGTTATTCCGGCCCTCTGCAGGGGCTGCGGTGTCTGCGCCGCCGACTGCCCGAATGATGCGATTCAGCTCACCCACTTCACAGACGGACAGATTCTCGCCCAGCTCGAGGCCGCTCTAGAATCAGAGCCGGAAAAGAAAATCATCGCCTTCTGCTGCCACTGGTGCGCGCTCGGGGCCGCCGACATGGCGGGCGTGAGCAGGCTTCAGTACCCCCACAATGTCCGCATCATAAGGGTCATGTGCTCCGGGAGGGTCGACGCGGGCTGGGTCGAGAGGGCCCTTGAGAGGGGGGCGGCTGCCGTCGTGATAATGGGCTGCGAGTTCCCCACCTGCCATTACATCGAGGGCAACTACAGGGCCGAGAGGAGGGTTGAGAGGATGAGGAGGGCCCTCGCAAAGAAGGGGCTTCCCGTCGACAGAATTCGGACGCTCTGGCTCTCCGCGGCCGACGGGCCGAAGTTCGCGGCCTTCATGAGGTCTCTAGCGGAGGAGCTGGGGCTGTGACCTAGAAAATCTAGAAAGTCACCTTCTTTATCGTTATCGCCCTGTCCGGGCAGGCCATCCCGCACTCGTTGCAGTCCTCGCACAGAAACTCCGTGACCACAATCCTCCTGTCCCTGACCGACAGGGCGCCGTCCACGCACCTGTCAACGCAGACCGGTGCGCTGTAGGTCCCGCACAGCCTGCACTTCTTCTCGTCTATCTCCACGACCATCCCAGCTCACCCCCGCGCCAATTCCCCAATCCCGCCAGCCATCTCATTTTCCTCCCCGCTTCGCGCCGCCGCCCACCTCATCTCCCCTGACTCCCCGCGACCTTTCATCCGCCTCGCTCGCCCCCTCCGCCCCGGAATTCTTCCCCCCTGCCCCTCCTCCCCCGCCCCCTCCCGACCCGCTCCTCCCCGGTCTGGCGGACATTGTGAGGCGCCTCGTGCAGGTCCTGTCGCCGCGCGGGATGGCGGAAAGGGTCTCAAGCTTCACATCAGTTCCGAAGATGTCGTTGATGTCCTTTATGACGGTCTGGAACCACCTGTCGCAGCCCAGGACGTCCTCCTCCATGGTTGCGCCGTACCTGCGCGCGAACTCGGGCCAGGGGCACCTGTCCCACTCGACGAAGACCTCGTTGGGCCCGCCGCCCCTCCGGAGCCTCGCGCTCTCGCCCATCATCGTCGAGCTCTGCACAATCAGCCTCCCGATGTCCTCGAGGAAAGTGGGCTTGGAAAGGTCGAGGGAGGTCACGTAGGCCTTGGCCGTGTCGTGCCCCACGATTTCCCACGCCCGCAGGACGATGTCCATTGGTGTCGTCCCGGGCCTGGCGAACTCCAGCGCCGCCTGCCTGAACTCGTACCAGGTCGCCCTCGTTATATTCCCGAGGGCGTCGAACTTGGCCAGAAGAGTCCTCAGCTCCTTCTCCACATCAACCCTCTCGCAGCTCATTAGCATCCCCCTAAATTCTTATGCCCACTCGGTACCCATCGTGGATGGCATTGGAGAGGCTCCGTGGAACTATCGCATCACCGAGGACCTGCACCTCGATTCCCCTCTCCCTTGCCGCCGCTTCCAGCTCCCGGACTGGCTCTCTCTCCGCGTACACGATGGCGTCCGCCTCGACGGGAATTCTGGTTTCGTACAGGGCCCTGACCACAACGCCCGAGTCCGTGATTTCCTCAATCGAGCTCTCCTTGTAGGTCTTCACGCCCTTCTGGCCGAGCTTCTGGATGTAGCGCCAGATATAAGAGGGGTTGACGTCTTTTCCCACCTTCCTCTCCGGAAAGACCATCGTCACCCTCTTGCCCTTCTCGGCGAGCAGGAGCGCGGCCGAGATTCCCGGCTTCCTGCCGCCCCAGACCACCACCCTCTCGCCCGGTATCTCCCTCCCCTCAAGCACATCGAGGGCAGAGAACACAGGTCTCTTCCCCTCCCCGGGAACCTTCGGCCTGATATAGCGCGCGCCGGTCGCCACGACGAGAGCGTCCGGCGCCTCCTCGTCGAGGAGCCCGGGCGTGACCTCGCTCTTCAAGTGGATGTGGACCCCGGCCTTCTTGCATTGTGCCTCCTGGAAGCGGACCACGCCCCAGAGCTCTTCGTCTCCGTAGAGCCCCTTGCTCGCCCACCAGAGCTGGCCCCCGACTCTGTCCAGCTTCTCGTGAACGTGGACCTCGTGGCCCCTCGAGGCCGCTACATGGGCGAACTCGAGGCCCGCGGGGCCCGCGCCGGCGACGATGATTTTTTTTCTCACTTCAGCGGGCCGGGGCTGCCACTCCGGGTCCCACTCGTGCGAGCAGACCGGATTGACGTAGCAGGTCATGGGGGCGTCCCTGAAGAGGCGCGCGAGGCACAGGTTGCAGGCGACGCAGGGCCTGATGTCCTCGAGCCTGCCCTCGAGGACTTTCAGCGGTAGGAGGGGGTCCGCTATCATGGGCCTGCACATCTCCCATATGTCCAGAATTCCATCCCCGATTGCCTTGTTCGGGATTGCTGGGTCAAAGAGTCTGTAGGCCATGGAGATGGGGACCTTCACGGCCTCCTTGGCCCTTTTTGCGTTGTAGAGCCATGTCCCCTGCGGGATGTCGCGGGTTATGACGGGCGTGTTCGACTCCTGCCATCCCTGCGTAACGCTGATGCAGTCCACGCCCGCCCTCTCGGCCACCTTGTAGGTGTATATCGACTCCTCCGGGGTGTTCCCGCCGACCTCGTCCAAGAGCTCTTCGGCGCAGAGACGGATGATGAGCGGCATCTCCTTGCCTATGGCATCCCTGACGGCCTCGATCGTCTCGACCATGAACCTGCATCTGCCCTCAATATCCCCACCATACTCATCCTTCCTGCGGTTCGTGTAGGCTGAGAGGAAATTCGATATCAGGTAGCCGACGATACCCGATATCTCCATGATTTGAAAACCGGCCTGCACTCCGCGTCTCGCCGCGTTGGCGTGCTGCTTTATACAGAGCTTTATGTCCTCCTTGCTCATCTCCCTGACGGGCCTGAAGATGCGAAGCCTCTGTGGAACGGCCGAAGGGCCGACACAGTAGTCGAGCTCGACGCCCCCGACCCTCCCGCAGTGCATCAGCTGGATGCCTGAGACCGCGCCCTCATTATTTATCGCCTCGGCCATCTTCGTCAGGCCGGGGATGAATTTGTCGTCCCACGCCGCCGCCTGCCCCACGTAGCCCTGACCCTCGCGCTTCGGGTCCATATAGACGCCCTGCATCATGCAGATACCGCCGACTACGCCCCTCGCCCTCAGGCGCATGTACTCGAGGCCCGCGGGCGTTATGGTTCCGTCGCGGGCGTTCAGATTGTCCTCGGTGGCGGCGTACTTGATGCGGTTGGGAATCGTCATGTTGCGTATCTTTATCGGCTTGAAGAGGTTCGGGAACATCTTCGCGCCGGGCATTCCGGAGTAGTCCCACTTTTTTGCGCTCATGGTCGCTTCCCGGGCTCGGAACGATGGATTTGTATATAACCCTTCCTCAGTGCAGGGATGATATTGCAGCTCCTCGTGTGGAGAGGGGCCGGGAGGTTCTCCTGCAGAAGGGGGAGAGCGTCTCTAGAGCCTCGCCGCGAGGCTGGTGGGTATCGGGGCCGACCTTATCCGCCCCCCAGAGCCCCTGACACAGATGTAGGTGATGACCCCGCGCGCCACACGCCTCCCTTTCTGGTCCACGAGCTCACCCTCGAAGACCACGACCCTGGAGCGCCTCTCCAGCACCCTGACCTTCACATCAATCAGATCGTCCAGGAGCGAGCTCCGCTCGATGCGGCAGCCGTATTCCCCCACGACGAAGGACTCCCTTATCCTCCTTCCATTCAGCCTGAGGCCGCCGTCGGGGTCGAAGACCATCCCCCTCGCCCTCAGGAACTCGGTGACGGCATCGTCGAGCCACTTGATGTACCTGCCCAGATAGACCCTCTGCGTCGTGTCGGTGTCGTCCCAGCGGACCCTGACCCGGTAGATGTCCCCGGGCCGGCCCTCGGCTGTCCGGCGGGTCCGTTCTTCTCCGGCACTCATGAAAGGGTAATCGGGACAGGCATTTATAACCTGTTCATTTCAGGACGCATAAAAAATATTAATTCCTAAACGCATTGATAAAGGCTCTTTTCAACAAATTTTATATATTCTTAAATTCTTGTGTTTTATGGGTCGGGGTGGATATGCGAAGAGCTTCTCGAACTATATGGAGTCCTCTGCTGGCCAGTTTACTGATTCTCTCGGGCAACCTCTCGACGCTAAACGCTGCGGGGGGGGTCGGGCAATTACCCGGCGCCGGAGCAGGACGACTGGGTAATCGCCAATGATACCATGGTCTGGAACGAGACAATAGTCCTCAATGGAAATCTGATTGTGGCTTCGGGCGGGAATCTGACTCTTGAGAACGTGACCATTCTCTTCAACTGCACATCCAATGGCCAGTACCGCTTCGAGGTTCAGGAAGGCGGCCAGCTCCAGATTCGGGACGGAGACGGAGAGCCCTCGATAATAGCCTCCTATACCG
>JAWCLH010000043.1 GCA_038851035.1 Thermoplasmata archaeon | reverse complement strand
AGAAGTACTCATGCCCTTATGTCTTGACCAGCGCCAAGACCGGCGAGAATGTGGAGGAGGCTTTCAGGGAGCTCGGCAGGAGACTCATCCAGCATTTCCTCAGAACTCGCGCGAAAACCTGATATTCTTATAGTCACCTGAGGCCCGCCCCTGTGGTCCACTCCAAGATGAGCCGACGAGGAACCGCTAGATTTCTCCATTCACGTATCTCCGGTTGTCGGCGGTCATCTCTTCATCTTTTAAATAGGGATAAAAATCCCCTCTTCACCTTTTTCCTTTCCCTCCCCTTCCCATCCACCACCTTTCCCTCCCCGCTTTTCTCAATCCCTTCCCCCTCATCCCCCTCAGCCCCCTGCGCTCCCGCGCCCCTTTGGCCCTCTTCCCCACCTAGTCCAGCATCTCCCTCTCCCCGCCCTTCGGCCTCCCCTTCGCCCGTCGCGGCATCCTCCGCTTCCTCCCCTTCAAATCCTTCACTACGATTATCTTCTCTCCTCCTAGCCTCCTCCCCCTCCTCCGTCACCTCCCCACCCGCCTCTCCCTCAATTTTCTTCTCCGTCCCTTTCTCAATCTCCCCAGCCTCCATCAATCTGAGGCGCCTCCGCCTCTCCTTCTCCCTCTCCCTCCGCCTCTCAGCCCTGAGCTCCTCCCTCTTCCTCGCCTCTGCCTCTTTCTCTTCAGCCTCCTCTCTCATCTTCCTCTCAAGGTTTAGCCGCGCCTTTTCCAGTCTCACTATCCTACTCCTCTGGCCCCGAATTCGATTCGAGAGTTCCATCCTCGCTTTCGAGAAATCGGCCTTCGTGATTTCCCCCTCGTCGCACCTCTTCTTAGCCCTCTCGAGCCGGCCCTCGAGCTCTAGGACCTCTTTCTTTGCCTCTTCAATCATCTCTGTGAGCTTTCGAATCTTCCTCTCGCTCATCTCCCTCCCTCTCGTCCCGCGCTCCTGTGATTGGGGCTAGAGCCTTATCTACATGTCGCTGGGGTCCCATGCAGGTTATCTTCTCGCGCACGTTCACAAGCACCTCTGAAGCCACAGTCCAGACCTTCAGAACATGAGGCGATATCGACACGACGTCGTCCGCTATCCCAGAGACAGGGCTGAGGAAGTCGCCATCTGGAAATCCACCTATAATGCACGCCAGATGTTTTCCCCTCTGCCTTGAGAAGTAAACCCTAGAGTCAATGCACCTTCCCTGGGGCGAGAGAGCCACGACTCTCTCCGCACCCGAGTCCTCAACGGCCTTTTTCAGGCTTCCCTTCTCAAGCACGATCAACGGCTCACCATCCTTCGGTACCCTCCCCTCGAGAAAGAGCTGCTCCATCAGGGAGTAGAAGCGGCTCTGGCTCTTCGGGAGGCGAGTGTCGGGCCTCGGACGAATCAAAAGGTCGTTCCGGGTGTGGACCGTGACCCTTAGCCCTCCCTCGAGGTTGAGGATGGAGTCGAGCGCGGTCAGGAGAAAGAAATGAACGATGTCCGGTCTTCCGCGCCTCCTACCATCCGGAAGCCTCCTCAGCGCCGGGTGGTGCAACGTGCTGTCGAGCAGCGTGTCGGAGGCCCTCCTGTTTCTGCGGCGCGCGTGAGCGACGCAGGCGGGGTGGCCGGCGATTGACGTGGGCACGAGCTCGAGTTCCGAGTCGGCCAGAATCAGGTCGAGCATCATCACACCTTCTTTTCCTCGGCCCTGCGAAGCGCGGCGCTGGATAAAAACATTGCCGCTTCCATCTCATTTCCGGTTTGGGGCCGCTGAACGGCTCAATCGGGCCGACAACCCCTACGACCCCCCGACGGACTCCCGGGGAGCGTCTCCCAAAAAGGTAAAAACCGTCGCTCCGTTACCCCCTAGGTAGAATGCTGCTCTCCGACGCGGAAATACTGAGGGCAATTGAGGAGGGTGAGCTGGAAATCGCTCCCTTTGACGAGAGAAACCTCACCCCCAACGGCTACGACCTTACAATAGAGGCTGTTCTCCTGCCCTCGAGCGGGGAAGAGGTCAGGAGAGGCGTCGCGAGAGTTGCTCCCATGAGCTGGTTCGTCGTCGGCACGCGGGAGAGGGTGCGGCTGGGAAAAAAGCTCGCTGCCCAGCTCTGGCTGAGGTCGGGGTACGCACGCAGGGGTGTGCTGGCGAGCTTTGGAAAGGTCGACGCGGGCTTCGCCGGCAACCTAACGGTCTCGGCCTTCAATGCCTCCTCTGCCGAGCTCGAGCTTCCGATCGGGGAGCGCTTTTGCCAGCTCGTGGTAGAGCGCCTCGGAACGCCCGCTATGAAGGATTATTCGGAGCGCTCGGGAAGATTCCAGAACCAGAAAGGGATCACCCTGGAGCCCCGGCCGCCCAAAGGGGCGCATAGAGCCTTCGGGGAGGAAGCAGGCAATGGACTGACAAGCAGAAGTGGAAGCGAGAGAGCGGAGAGGCGCCATGGGGGAATTCATAAGAGTAGGGCGAGTCTGGAGCGCACCGTGGAGGGAACTCAGAGGGAGTGTGGGACCTGCTGCGCGGCCCCGGAGCCGGAGGGCAATGGCTCGATATGCCTGGCCGTCGAGTGCTCCCGGTGTTGCGAGGGGACGGAGATGCCCCTGACGTCCGATGACATTGAGAGGATAGAGGCCCTCGGGTTCCGGCGGGAGGATTTCATTATATCGACCAAGGGCTGGACCAGGCTTCGCAATGTGAACGGCGCCTGCTTCTTCCTCCGGGGCGGCATCTGTTCAATTTATCCTCACAGACCCGAGGGCTGCAGACTTTATCCCGTGGTCTTAGAAGTGGAAACTCGCGAGGCCGTTCTCGACCCCGAGTGCCCATCCAGAGACTGTTTCAGAATCACTCCTGAGCGCCGGAAGAGGCTCCTGTCCCTCGCGCGGCGACTTGCTCCAGTTCCACGGCTGGAGACGGGGGGCCGGTGGAAGGTCCATGAGTCCTCGTGCGCTGATTCGGAAGAGACACGGACACCTCGTACCAGCGCGACGATGGAGCGCTGAACACAGAAGAAATGTGAGTCGGACGAGGAGCAAACAAGATGAGGGAAGGGGTGTTCCGGGCGGATTTCACGAATTCTGCGCATCGAGGGGAGGGCTGGGGCCCAATCACCCGGCACCGTTATTTCTCGGGTGGAGAGGGCTCCCAACCTGCCATTTGCGGAGGCGCCCGTCTGGTCAGGCCACCTCCATGCTCGAGGGCGAGGTTGCCCTCTTCTGCTCCTGTATATTGACCTTGGGAAGCGGAATTGGGGGAGGGAGGCCGAGCTCCTTGGCTAGGAGAACTGTCTCTGGGATGCAGGATTGGAGGATCGAAGTGTGTATCTCGTTGGCCATCTCCGTTGGCATACTGTGTCTCGCGTGCCACTCCCTCGAAAGGCTGGCGGCATCTCCCTCGAAAATAAGCCTGCCCTCTATCTTCATCATTCCAAGGCTCCCGTAGCTTATCGCCAGTCTAAAGTCCACGTCGGCCTCCGTCGGGCTGAGTTCCGTTACCAGGGTCACGGTGCTGTTGGTGTCTATCTTCACGTGCCCGATGACCTCCTTCCTCTTCGTGAACCGCCTCCCCTCTATGGAGATGAATTCGATATCGCGCACCGGCATTTCTCTCCCCGAACCCCAATCACATTCGGTCTATTGATGGTTTCGCCCCGAAGGGGGGCTGAGACGGCTCAGGCCGGCCGCTTCCCACGAGCCGCCCCTGACCCGGCGACACGACCGGCTCACCCCCCTCGACGATCAGCTCTCCCCGGAGAAGGACGGCTCTCGGGAAAATCGCCTCGAAGCCCTCGAAGGGGCTCCAGGCGCACTTGGAGTGTAGCTTCTTTCCTTTTATCTCGGAGGCGCTAGTGGGGTCATATACAGCAAGACTGGCGGGCATTCCTGGAGCGATTTTTCCGCAATTGATTCCGTACACCTCCGCGGGGCGCGAGCAGGCCATTGCGACAATGAGCTGGAGTGGAACCCTCCCTTTCTTCGCCAGCGCTATCATCAATGGAACCATTGTTTCGGTTCCTGGGACCCCCGCGGGAGCGTCCGCGAAACTCGTGTCCTTCTCTTCCTCGAGATGGGGGGCGTGGTCGGATGCGAGAATATCCACGCTTCCATCGAGAAAAGCCCTCCAGAGAGCAGCTCTCTCCGCCCTCCCCCTTACCGGGGGGTTGGTCTTGGCCAGCGCCCCGAGCGATGCATGGTCATCAGCGTCTAGAAGGAGGTGGTGGGGCGTGAGCTCGGAGGTGAGCAACTTGGATGCGGGTTCTCGGTGGCCGTTTCCTTCCGCGTGCTCGGCCTCCGCGGCCTCCGCTTTTCCGGGCGCTTCCATTTCTATGCGCCCGGGCACTCCAGCGCCCCCATCCTTCTTCTCCCCACCATTTCCCCTCTGCCCGCTCCGAGCTCTCCCGATGAGTTCCAGCGTCCCGCCAGCGCTCAGGTGACAGATATGCCCCCGACCTTTTCCGAGGGCTTCGATGAATTTCCGGGCCGCCTCAGTCTCTGCCTCGGGCGGTCTGGATTCGCTGTGCTCTCTGAGATTCTTGGGGAGCAGCCCCAGGCGGCGGATAATGGTCTCGTCCTCGGCGTGCACAGCCATGGGCTTTCCCGTTTCAGAGATTCCGGCCAGCAAGGATGGGATTGAGGAGTAGTCACGAATCAGAAGCGCTTCTGTTGCTGAGGACATGTAGAGTTTGTAGCCCACAACCATGGAGGCCGCTTCCACGGGGGGGCTATCCACGGTAAAGCCCGCGAATAGACCGATATCCACGCAAGCCCTCCTCGAAGCGATTCCGGCCTTTTCTCTAATCGCGGGGATGGAGGCGGCCGGAGGGATGGTATTAGGCATCTCGAGAACAGTGGTCACGCCACCGCACGCAGCGGCGGTGGTTCCGGTGGCGATGTCCTCCTTCCGGGTGAGCCCTGGCTCCCTTAGATGGACGTGGGCGTCTACGGCCCCGGGCAGGATTATGTTGTCCCCGAAGTCGAGCACCCGCTCCCCTCTGAGAACCTTCCCGACTTTGGAGATTAGGCCTCCATCCACTCCAATCGCGAGCTCCTGCAAGCGGCCCTCGTAGAGCGCCCGCCCCTCGATGACGAGTTCCATCGAGGCCGTAATTGCTCCCGTGGTTAATATGCTTGATTAATGCCCCCGTTCCATCACTGTTCCCACTTGGGACGGATGAAAGGTCTACCTAGCGCTCTTCCATTGGACTATTCTCTGCTGGGCCCCAGCCAAAAAAAAAGTTCTCTCGCTCCTCAGCCCTTCCTCCTCCGCACCTCCCCTCCTCGGCCGTCGGGCCCTATCCTTACCCTCTGCAAGGGCCCTGGGGCATACCAGCTCCACCTGCCGGCAAGTTTAAGAATGGCAGGCATCAGGTAGATTCTTATAACGAATGTGTCCAGTAAAATCGCCAGAAATAGGGCGAAGCCGAACTGCTGGAGCAGCCCCAGCGTGGAGAGCATCATCGAGCCGAAGGCCCCAGCCATTATGAGTCCGCAGATGGTTATTATGCCGCCGGTCCGCTCCACGGCGCGCTGAATCGCCTCCTCGTGCGTCCTCCCTTTCCCGACCTCCTCTCTGACCCTCGTTATTAAAAATATGTTGTAGTCCATCCCCAGGCCCATCAGGACGATGAAAAGGATGAGGGGCACGAGCCAGAGGACGTGCGTCCCGCCCCAGAACTGGAACACTGCCATTGTGGCGGCGATTGTCCAGGCGATGCCGATGCCCACGGAGAGAATCGCTGTGGCGGGAATCAGGAGAGAGCCGAGAACGATGAGGAGCAGAACGAAGATGCCGATGATTACCAAAACCCTCATCTCCGCCATGCTGTCGTCGATGATTCTGCGGATGTCGTACATGCCGGCGGTGGTACCCCCGACGAGAACCCTCGCTTCAGAGAGCGCTTGGTCCGCAGCCCTTATCTCCGAGATTCTGCTCCGAAGGACCGGAACAGCCTCTAGGCTCTCCTTTTTCAGAGGCTCCCTGTCGAACACCAGCGTGATGAGAACCGTTCGGTTGCTCTTTCCGAAAGCGCCTGCAAGGGTGGAGTTCTTTGTTTCCTCGCCGAAGACCCTCCAGTCTATCTGGTCAACCCTCTGCCCGAGGTAATAACTCGAGGGGGTGGCTGAACGGATGATCCGAACCTTCTCTCCCCTCTCATCAACCACCGTTATGTTCTCGAGGGCACGGCTCAGGGCGTCCACCGAGTCCAGCCTGGTCGTATTGTAGGTATTGTTACCGAGCCAGACCGGCTCCCTGAACTGAACCACAACCTGAGATGGCATTACCTCCCCCCTTCCAAAGCCCTCGGCCATCGCATCGATGCCCTCCGTCGCCTCCGTCCTTGGCATTCCCTCGAAGAAGTCAAAGCTCGGCTCCATAACGAGGAGGAGGTAGAGGGAGGGTATGAAGAGGATGGTGCAGACACCGATCACGGTCCAGGGGCGTCTCAAAGAGAATCTGACGGCGCTGGTAAAATATGGCACCTTTCCTTCTTTTCCAGGGGGGCCGGGCTCCGCTCCGCCCTTAATTCCTTTGGTTTCTCCTTTGCTTCCGGCGCCGGCTTCTTCCGGACCGGAGGAACCCGTGGGGGCCGACCCGCGTCCATCGGGGCGAGAAGGCCAGAAGATTCTGTCACCCACAATCATAAGCACCGAGGGAACGAATGTCAGGGCCGCCAGAATTCCTATGCCTATCGCCATCGCCAGAACCAAGCCCATCGTCCGAATCATTGCGAAGTCGCTGAGCACCATTGCACCGAAGCCTATCATCACCGCCAAACCGGAGGTTGCGATGCTCTCCCCTGCCCAAGTGACGGAGGTGCGTATCGCCTCTTCTTTACTCCCCCCCTCCTTCCTCTCTTCCCGATATCTGGCCAAGATGAATATCGCGTAGTCCATGCCCGTGCCCATTAGAATCACGAAGAGCAGGATGTTGGTGCTGTAGTGGATTTTCGCAATCAGGGTGCCGACAATGAAAAGCAGGGTCTGGCTCGCTAGTAGCGCCACGCCGATCCCGATGAACGGGAAGAAGGGAGCGAGCACGGAGAAGAAGAACAGCCCGACAAGAATCAACACTATTCCCACTGTCACGGGGTCTATCCTCTCAACATCCCGGAAGGCTTGCTCCTCCAGCTCTAGGCCCATCGCCTGACTTCCCGTCACATACGTTCGGACTCCAGCGGCGCCCCTCCCCTTCGAGAGAATGCTTCTAAGCTCCGCGATGTTCTCCCTGAGAACCTGATTGCTCTTCGTCCCGAAGGTGACCATCACTATCATAGTCGTGTTCTTCGGGCTGACGAAGCTCCTCTCTATCTCTCGAGGCAATCTGACGGGGTAGTCGCCGAAGACGCTCGAGTTGATGACTCCGGCGACAAGCTCCCGAGCACGCGCGGGGTCGGGCAGCGGCCCGAGCTCCTCGTAGAGCTCGGCAAGGAATGTTCGGTTTATGGCAACTCGGCCCCCCAAGCCCGCGAGGAAGAGGTCTATCGAGGCGTTGCGGGCGCGCGAAGGGTCCGAGAGGGAGGTGATGTCGAGAGGAAAGGCCCCGCCCCCCGTCCCGTTCGACCCAAAGAGGCCTGCGCTGGCGCGGCCGATGGCGAGCTCCGTCCTATTCTCAAGGGGGGCAGAAGGAGGGAGATAGAGGGGGTCATTGGGGTCGAAGGTCCTGTTCCAGATGCTCGCGAAGGTCTCGAGACCGGCCCTGACCGCAGAGGCCACTCTCTCGTGGAGGCGGCCCGAAGCGATGTATCCCTCCATTGACGACCTGACTGCGACGAGGGCGGCTCCGGTGAGGCGGTTTGTGAGGTTGGTTATGTCGGTGCAGGTGCTGATGTTGAAGGATGCGTAGGCGGCGGCCATAAACGCCCCGGCCGTGGCGTTGGTTTCGGAGACACGGGCGATGAACTGCGGCGCCACCTGATGGACCACCCATTCGGCCCTAGTCGCCGCTGGCGCGCCCAAGAGGGATACATTCGATAGGGAGGTGATCCAGGCCTGATAGAACGAGGAGTAGTAGCCCTCCAGGGTATGGAGCATCTCCGCGGGAAGGCCCATATCCGCTACCGTCTGGCGGAGCTGAACGGTGAATGTGCTGTTGGCCAGCTCGCTGATGTGATAAGGGCTGGTCCACGTGCTCAGGTTCAGCCATTGGAGAACCGCAAGACCGAGCTGCAGCGCCATTGGCTCGCCGGCGAAGGCTGTGCGTAAGTAGGCGGGAGCTATTTGTGCCGTGAGCGCGGCGGCCCTCTCGAGGGTGGTGGAGCCGTCCAGGGAGGAGTTGAGCCAAGAGGCCTCCCAGCCCTCCGCGAAAGCGTCGTAGTAGCCCCTCATTAGCTGGAGCTGTTGCGCGGGAACGGAGGAGCCGGCGGGCCCGGCTTGAATAAGCTGCCAGGCGAGTATAGTTGTGTACCGGCCGATAGCAAGTGGGTCGCTGAAGGTTGATACGTTAAAGGAATTCAGCACGGCCCTCATCGCCAGCTGGGTCTCGTTCGAGGGGGAGGTGAAATTAAAGTAAATCGGCGCCACTGCCTGCGCGGCGCTCTGGGCCCTGACCGCCGGAGGGGTGGAGTTGTCCAGATACACAGAGGCGTTGGAGGCGTTGAAGCTTTCCTTCCAGTACCCGAACACTGCCGAGTGATAGCCACGCACGAGCTCCCTCTGCTCTTCGTCTTGAATGGAGGAGTTAAGCCCCGCCCAGCTCAGGTTGAAGGCCTGGAGGTTCCGCTCTTCAATATCCGGGATGGCAGAGAGCGAACTCCAGGCCTCGAGGAGCGCCGCGGGACTACCATAGATGAGGATAGTGGTCGCTCTTGTGCCCTCATAGGTCTGTTGGTAGAGGAATGGAATTCCATAAATCATGAGGGCGCTTTGGTTGAGATTTTCCCATAGCTGGGCGAACATCGCCGGCGCGCCCCAAACTAGGAAAAGGCTGCCATTGACTCCGCCCCAGAAGCCCGCGAGCTGAATCATGAAGGCCACGGAGGTCAAATTGGCCTCGAGGGCGCCGAGAACCGGAGGGAGCTCGAGGGCGCTCCGCTCCATCACCTGCCGATAGATGGAGTATATTGAGGTGAAGTTCTCAATCGTTTTTACGCGGCCTCCCAAAAGGGAGGTTCTCTCCACATCCAGCAGGAAATCCCTCGCCGCCGGAGTGGAGACGTCTCCCGTGAGCACGATTATCACGCTCGAGTTAGCTCGGGCGCCGGGGAACTCCTTTTCGATTATCTCTCCCGCCGTGATCGACTCTGCCCTCATCTCCTCGCCCGCCGCCTTGGTTTCCTCGTATACCAGAACTTCGTTGAGCTTCATCGCCAGCGGTACGGAGATAATCATGAGTGCGAGCCAGGCCACGATAATCTTTCTGTGGTGCTTTACCACGCTGTCCGCCAGCCCCCTGAACACCATCCTCGCACCCCTTCCCCGGCACTTCTCCGCCGGATTTTTTGCTGAATTCAGGACGGGGTATATGGGTATTGCGGTCCCGCTGACAATCGTTTGTATCTTGAGACTATAAAATTCCAGAAAAGATTATTAGCGGCCTCTGTGTTTTGTACCGGGGGATCACGAATGAGAATTCGCTGGCACGGCCATGCCTGCTTCGAGCTCTCCGACGGCCAGACTGTGGTTACCGACCCCCACGACGGTAAGTACATCGGCATTCCGCCACCGAGAGTCAAAGGGGACATCATCCTTGTCTCTCACGACCACTTTGACCATAATAGCGTGAAGACAGTGCGGGGGACCGGGAGCAGGGTCTACGACAAGCCCGGAAGCTACGAGGATGGAAAGGTCAAGATTCTCGGGGTTCCATCCTTCCACGACGACGTTCAGGGTCAGAAGAGGGGGCAGGTTGTGCTTTTCAAGATAGAGATGGAGGGCCTCCGTTTCGTCCATCTCGGAGACCTTGGCTGCATTCCCGGCGAGAGAGAGCTTGAGGCCCTCGGGGCAGTTGACATCCTTTTCGTGCCCGTGGGGAATGTCTTCACAATCGACGCTGTCAGGGCCTGGGAGGTCGTGACGAGAATCCAGCCTCTCGTGGCGGTCCCCATGCACTACCGCGTCGGTGGCCTCTCGCTCTCGATAAAGACCGTGGACCCATTCCTGGCCGAGGCTCGTGGAAAGGCCGAAATCGTCAACGTTGGCAACGAAATCGAGTTCGAGGTGCCGGATCTCCCGGAAGAGCTGACGGTCTGGGTCTTCTCGCTCTAGATGAGATCAAGGATTTCGTGGGCATCGGTGGCGCTCTGGCGCCTCCGCAGCCTCTCCCATGCTCCGAGCTCGCCCAGCGCGGACGCAAGGAGTGCCCTCAGAACCTCCGCCTCTCCCCTCGCGACCCGCGCCATCCGGTCGGCCTCCACCAGACCATAGGGGTAGCCGGGGAAAGAAAGGTCCCTCGAACCCCCCCGGAGCTCGGCGAAGACGCGCGAAACCTCCGCTGTGCTCATATTCTTGGCCTGCTCCCTGAGAATCTCAGCCCTGAATACGTGCTTTGATGATTTGTGGAGCCGGCAGGCGAAGATCTCGGCGCGGTGCTCTGGATGGTTGTTTTGGACGATAGGGTGGTAGTACCAACATTCGGAGCCCACTCCGCAGCTGTGCGAGAGCTCCTCAATTGCCGCCATCAGGGACATTCCTGTAGAGGTGAAGAGCGTCGAGGTCTTGGCGAGAGCCGCTAGCGTGACCCCTCTCTCAAGAGCGGCTTCGAATGCCCTACGGGCCGAGGAGGCCTCGTTCCTGACTGCGGTCTGCAGGGTCCCGTCGCGGACCGCAATGTCTCCTGGCCGGAGTTCCTCCTCGATTATTTTTGAGAGCACGACCCATTCCGCGAAGCGCCTCGCGGCCGCCCCGACGACAGAGATGTCGGCGCGGAAGCCCCGGTTTGTGAGCGAGCTGTCGCAGGAGCTGAAGACCAGGCTTCCGCTATCCAGGAGAAAGGGCTCGAAAGGAGGGTCGAGGGGAATCAGCTCTGCGGAGTAGGATATATCCTCACCCTCCACGCCCGCTCTCGCAACGCTAACGAACTCGACAATCGCTGGAAACACTCGCTCCCGGACGCGCTCTCCGCCCCTGAACAAGACCGAGCAGACCCTGACGAGCTGGACCGAGAGGTCGGGGGAGTGGAAGATTTCCTGGTTCCCTCCATCCACATATCCGACGCAGGAGGATGGCTCGGTTTCTGGAATCGCGTGGAAGCCGGACGCGTTGAAAGGAACCGGGAGATAGCGCGGGTCCCCAAACTCCGGGACGCCCGGATTCACTTCCCTTGTTCCCCTCTCCAAAATCTCCGCAGCTCTCCTTAGTGCTTCGGGAAGCATGGGCCTGAATTCCGGCGCCCGGTGATATAACTGATGGTTCGGGGCCACCCCTCTCTTCTGAGGCCCCAGAGCGCTGAGGTATCTCTCCCTACGGGGCTCGAACCCCGTCGAAAAGAGTGGCTCAACGGGCGCGCCCTTGGTGCGCCCTCCGGTAGGAGAGATAGGAAACCACACCACTGCCCCGTGACTCGGGAGGCCACTGATGGCCGATGGCGCGCGATATCAGGGCGATGGCTCTCTCGATAAATTGGCAAAAGGCATATAAATGGGCAAGGTTATGGGGAGGGCACCTCGGAGAGGAGGAAACGGAGATGGCAGAGAAGCCGCACCTGAACATCGTGTTCATCGGGCACGTCGACCACGGCAAGTCAACGACGATAGGGAGGCTCCTCCTTGACACCGGCCACATCCAACAATATATAATAGATAAATACAAGGAAGAGGCCGCCGCCAAGGGCAAGACCACCTTCGAGTTCGCTTGGGTGATGGACCAGCTGAAGGAGGAGAGGGAGAGGGGTCTCACAATCGACGTGGCGCACAAGCCCTTCCACACCGACAAGTACTACTTCACTATCATCGACTGCCCTGGACACAGGGACTTTATTAAGAACATGATAACGGGCACGAGCCAGGGCGATGGGGCGATTCTCGTGTGCTCGGCCGCCGAGGGCGCTCAGACGCAGACACGGGAGCACATATTCCTCGCCCGGACTCTGGGCATCCCCCAGCTCGTCGTGGCAATAAACAAAATGGACGCTGTGGACTACAAGCAGGAGAAGTATGAAGAGACGAAGACCGCCTGCGTGAACCTCCTGAAGAACGTGGGCTACAAGACCGATACGATTGCCTTCGTACCGATAAGCGCCTATATGGGGGACAATGTTGCGAAGAGATCGGACAAGATGCCGTGGTACAAGGGCCCGACACTCGTCGAGGCCTTGAACGGCTTCACGGTGCCGGAAAAGCCCATTGGCAAGCCACTGAGAATTCCCGTGCAGGATGTCTATACAATCACCGGCGTTGGAACGGTTCCCGTGGGCCGGGTGGAGACAGGCGTGCTCAAGCCCAATGACAAGGTCATCTTTATGCCATCGGGGAAGGTCGGCGAGGTGAAAAGCATCGAGATGCACCACCAGGCCCTCCAGCAGGCAGTTCCTGGCGACAACATAGGCTTCAATGTGAGGGGCATATCGAAGCAGGATGTGAAGAGGGGAGACGTTGTCGGCCACGTCGACAACCCGCCGACAGTGGCCAAGAGCTTCACGGCCCGTATCATGGTCCTCAACCACCCGAGCGTCATCACCGCCGGCTACACGCCCGTGTTCCACTGCCACACCGCGCAGGTTGCGTGCACAATCGAGGCCATCCTCCAGAAGCTCGACCCGAAGACTGGGACGGTCATCGAGCAGAACCCTACCACAATCAAAACTGGTGACGCCGCGGTCATTAAGGTCCGGCCGACGAAACCGATGGTCGTGGAGACCGCCAAGGACTTCCCACCTCTCGGCAAGTTCGCCATCAGGGACATGGGAATCACCGTGGCGGCGGGGATGGTCATGGAAGTGGAGAAGAAGTAGTTTCCCACTTTGTTTTCTTGAGGTGCTGCGCTTGCCGGCTGGACCCAAGGCCAAAATATCACTAACGGGCACGGACCCGAAGAAGGTGGACTCCGTCTGCCAGCAGATCAAGACGATATCCGAGAGGACCGGCGTCCAGATGGCCGGACCCATACCCCTGCCGACGAAGCATCTCGTCGTGCCAGTTCGCAAGTCCCCGGACGGCGAGGGCTCCAACACCTGGGACCATTGGGAAATGCGGGTACACAAGCGCTTGATTTACCTCGACCCGGACGAGAGGGCCCTCAGGCAGCTGATGAGGATATCCGTCCCGGACGGGGTGAACATAGAGATTGTGCTGAGGAGCTGAATCGAGCACCTATATTCTAAGCGGCACCGAATTCTCAGCCCCGGCTGGAGAGGGGGTCAGAAGAAGCTCGCCAACCGGCCATATCCGGGAGCGAGGGCTCCCGTGACCTCTGGCAGCCTCATGAGGCTCATTTCAGCTTCCTCAGCTCCCCCTCCACCCTACTCTGCTCCTTCGCCGCCCCCAGCCTCCTATAGGTCGCCAGCGCGCTCTCCAGCCTCCTCCTCGCCGCCGCCCCGTCTCCCCTCTCCTTCAGCATGAGCCCGTACTCGAACTCCGCTTCCGCGAGTTCTTTGGGTATATCAAGCCTCTCGAGAAGACGAATTCCTTGCTTGAAGAAGGCATCGGAGCGCTCCCAGTCCCTGAGCGCACGATATAGAATTCCCTTCGCGAGAAGATTGGTCGAGACCATGTACTCGTCCCCGAGCCTCTCGAAGATTCTGGAGGACTCATCCAGATACCTTAGCGCCCTCTCCTCCTCCGCTCTGCGCGCCAGGATCTGGCCTATGTTAGACAGGGCATAGGCCTTCGTCGAAACGTCCCCGCACCCCTCCGAGAGCTCTAAACTCCTCTGGTAGTGCTCCAGCGCCTCCTCCCAGCGCTGTTCGTAGAAAAGCACTGCCCCCAAATTGTTGTGGACCCTTGCGGCCTCCCTCCGGTTCCTTTCTTCTTCTAGAACTCGGAGGGCTCGATTGTAGAGCGATAGCGCCTCTTCCGTCGCCCCCCGGTCGCTCTCAAGATTGGCCATATCGGTCAGAATGGACGCAGAGAGCGCCCTCCGCCCCCTTCGCTTAGCGAGCCTGAGCGCCTCGTTAAAGAGGCGTTGCGCCTCCTCCCACCTGCCCCGCCTCCAGGCAACCCTTGCGCACCCCCGCAGGGCTGCGTCCCTCTGGCCCTCGTCCAGCTCGGCAGCCTTTGCATAGGCATTTTCAGCGCCCTCCCAGTCGCTCCTCTCCTCGAGAATCTGGCCACTGCCGAGGAGGGCCGCGGCGGCCAGGGCGTCGCCGCCTGAGGCCACGCCGGCGTAGTCCCTGAGAGCGCCGTCCCTATCCCCGTTCTCAGCGAGGGCCCTCGCCCTGAGGAGGAGAATCTCCCGCCACTGCCCCTGCCCGCAGTCCTTCTCCTCAATCACCTTCAGCACCTCGCTCAAAAGGGGTCCGCAGAAGCCGGTCTCCAGCAACCTCTCGCCGTGTCTCAGCGTCTCCTCCACCGCCCTCGCCTTATCCCCGGCGTTTATTAGATGGCAGAGGGCCTCGAGCGCCGCCTCCTCTTTCAGCGGTTTTGAGGAGAGGAGGTGGAGTGCGGCGCGCAGGTGGACCACCCTTTTCTCTGCGGGACTCAGGCGGGCGCGGACGATTTCTCTAAGGATGTCGTGCATGGTATAGAGACCATCGGAGGAGACCCTCAGAATGCCCTTCCCGAGCAGTGAGTCGATCGCGTCCGGTCCGGCCCCATCACAGATTAGGGCGGGGGCAGGAACTGGCGAGGAGTGGACGGAGGTCGCCGCAAGCACTTTTCTCTCCTCCTCGCTCAGGGTCGACAGCAGCTCCCTCTTGATGTGCTCCATGAGCGCCCCCTTGCCCGCACCTATGCCGCTCTTCGCGAGAAGTTGCAAATAGAGGGGGTTGCCTCCAGCGGCCTCGAGCGCCGCCTTTCTCTCATCAGGCGGGAGGGAGGTGCCGAGGAGCGAGAGGGCGCTCTCCTCGTCCAAACCGCCGAGAGCCAATTCCCTCACCCGGTCCGGGGCCCCCCGTGAGGCTCCGGCAAGCTCCCTCCTCTCCCTGCTGAGCAGGAGCAGACGCGGGCCGCGGGTCTGAAGGACCGCGTCCACCAGCGCCCTGATACCTCGAAGCAGCTCGGGCGACGCTTTCTGCAGATCATCAATCACTATTATTGCCTCGAGGCCTCCGAGCTCGCCGACCAGAATCTCGTGGACTTGGGAGAGCTCGGGCGGGCCGGGGGCCTCTAGAGCTGCGGCGAGTTTCTTTCGCCCCGTTGCGGAGAGGAAAGCGCTGAGGGGCCTGACGATGCCTTGGAGCGTGTCCCATTCATGGACGACGAGCCATAGGGCGTGCCGCCTGCCCTTCAACTGCCTCAGCAGCTCGAGCGCAAGGCTGCTCTTTCCTATCCCCGCGGGGCCGAAGATGCTGACCACGCGCGCCTCCCCTTCGAGCCACTCCATTAGCACGCGCAGCTCGTCCTTCCTTCCGAAAAATGGTGCTGGAGAGGGGGCCCCCTCCAGCCGCTCCACCAGCCCCTCCCTTAGGGTTCTACCCCTTAATGTCTGGGGGTCTATGGGCCCCGCCTCTGCCGCAAGTAGAACATCGAGCAGCCCCGCATTCTTGCATTTCGACACTACATCGCCCGCAGTCGCCTCGATAGCCCCGGACTGGGAGGCAAGAGCGACCGGCTCCCTCTCGAGCCTCTCTCTAAGCTCCCGTCCAGCGAGCTGCCCCTCCCAGGTCAGGAAATAAACCCTCCTGCTCCTCCCCCCTCCCCTGACCCGTGAGAGCCTTTCTTTAACTAATCCCTGGGCCATCAGCTTTTTCACTGTCCGGGGGACATGGCTCCTCAGAATTCCGGTCCTGTCGGCGATGCCGTTTTGCGAGACGGCATAGGGCGCGTAAGCCTCCTCCTCAAAGCGGACGAAGTCATAGAGGTGGAGGATAATTCGCTCCTGAGCACTCAGCCGCGTCCCCACGGGTGTTTCATCGCAATAAATCTATATGAACTTTGCAGACAGGCCGCTCCGGCCACCCCATATCATTTAAATACATCATCGCTTATGCCTTCAGGCCAGCGACGGGGAGAGTCGATGTACAAAATTGTGCGGCGCGAAGACACCGTCCGGATACCTCCGGACAGACTAGGAGAGGATATGGACAAGGTGATTCAGGAGCTCGCGAGGAGCAACTTTGAGGGCAAGTTCGAGCGGGGCGAGCTCACGGTCATCGCTACCAACATATCCCCCGTTGGCGTTGGGCGCATAATCCACGGTGACGGCGCCGTCTACCAAAAAGTGGTCTACGACGCCCTCGTATTCAGGCCCGAGGTTCAAGAGGTCGTGCTGGGCCAGGTGTGCGAGGTAATGAAGTTCGGAGCATTCATTCATATCGGTCCACTCGACGGCCTCCTCCACATCAGCCAGATAATGGACGACAGGGTCGAGGTCAACGAGGCTTCGAACAGGCTTGTGGGCAAGGACACCAAGCGGGAGCTCAAAGTCGGGGATCTAGTTAGAGCGCGAATCGTCACGATGAGCATTAACGAGAGAACCCCGCGTGAGAGCAAAATCGGTCTGACGATGAGGCAGCCGGGTCTCGGAAAGCTGGAGTGGCTGACTGAGGAGAAGAAAGAGGAGAAGAAGAAGGGCGAGAAGAAAAAGGAGAAGGGGGTCAAAAGCAAATGAAGGCGTGCAAGCAGTGCCATCTGATTGTCGAGGAGGGGGAGGAGTGCCCCCGGTGCAAAGGAGCCCTCTCCCGCGAGTGGCAGGGCTACGCAATCATAATCGACTACACAAAGTCCGAGATAGCGAAGCAGATCGGCGTTTCCGCCAATGGAACCTATGCACTAAAGGTCAGATGAGGCGTCAGGCGGGTGGGCCGCGCTGTCCTGCAGTCCTCAAATCCTGACATCCCCGCCTCGCTGCCCTCCCTTGTTCTTGTCATCATTCCCTCCCATCCTTTCAACCCGAGCTCTTCTGGGGCCTCACCACGCATGGATAAATGATAAATGACTCAAATTCATAATTCATTCGCGTGCTAATTCACCGCTGCTTGTTAAATTGAACTGTCGAATTCCGAAATAACTTCCTCTCGGCAAATATAAGAGCCCTAAAACCATATCAATACATGCGGAAGCTCACAAGGAGAAAGCTCAGATGGCTCATCAGGGAGATGGAAAAGGGTGAGGCCTCTGCATATCAACTTGCAAGGATACAGAAGATATCGGAACGCTGGGTATGGGAGCTCTACCGCGGTATAGGGAGAGGGGCGAATATCCATATCCTAAAAAGCCCGGCGCATCCCCTAAGTTAATCACTGATGAAGAGAGGGAGTATGTAATGAGGGCAAGAGCCAGGCATCCAGCATCCGGAGTATTCACCCTGGAGAAGGCAATTGAGGGTGAGGAGGGGATACATATCCCACACAACCGCATTCACAGGATCCTTAAAGAGAATGGACTGGCAAAAGATGAACCCAGGAAGCAGAGACGCCAGAAGTGGGTCCGGTATGAGAGGAAGCACAGCAACTCTCTCTGGCACGCTGACTGGGTCGAGATTGGGGGTGCGTATGTAATTCTTATAGAGGACGACGCTTCAAGGCTGCTGGTGGGGGCCGGCTCATATAAAAATGCCACCGCTCAGAATAGTCTAAGAACTCTTAAAAAGGCTGTGGCAGCTTATGGCAAGCCCAGGCAGCTCATGACCGACCATGGAACACAATTCACATCCTTACCAAGAGAGAGCTGTGCGGAACCGGGATTGAACGAGTTCCAGAAATGGCTCGAGGAGAACGGGATAGAACATGTGAAGGCCAGGGTGAAGCATCCTCAATCCAACGGGAAAGTGGAGAAGGCGGCTGGAACCATGATGAGGCTCATCCGGCACTTCGGGGGGCTTGAGAAGGCATTAAGCTACTATAACTACAGAAGGCCGCACTGGAGCCTCAGGCTCGAGGAGTGCGAGACGCCGTTCCAGGCGTTCATAAGGAAGATGTGGCCTGCAAAGAGAAGGGCGTT
>JAWCLH010000042.1 GCA_038851035.1 Thermoplasmata archaeon | reverse complement strand
GCTACTATAACTACAGAAGGCCGCACTGGAGCCTCAGGCTCGAGGAGTGCGAGACGCCGTTCCAGGCGTTCATAAGGAAGATGTGGCCTGCAAAGAGAAGGGCGTTCATCAGGGAGAACATCAAGATAGTTGCCAGATATGCCCCTGCCTATCTATTGGAAGAGGGATTCACGGTAGAGAGGGGGTCCGGGACATGAACTCAAATCAACGAGAGGAAATTAATTCAGGACTCCACACTTGTTAGATTGAACAAATAATTATATATATAATCTCATTAATAGTCCTGATTGAAAAAAGAAGGTGGGTTAATGGTGAAGCTGACGAGGCTTTGGATTGCGCTCGCTCTGTCCGGAATGCTCCTAACACCACCGACTGTCGTTGGGGGTATGGGCGACACCGCCGCGCCCATCTCAGAACCCATCCACAGGGAGGCTCGCACATGTCCTTCCGAAGCAGCCGAGGGACTAGGACCGGCCCAACCGGAGCTGGTGGCGCTGCTCGACCCGCCGTTGGCGGAGCCACAGGGCCAGAGGCACCTAGTCGGAATTAGCGAGCTGCCGGAGTGCCGGGAGTTCATGAGCCTCCGGCCCGCCGCTCCCTCGCCCCTCTTCGACAGCCGGCAGGGCCCCAACGTGCACATGCTGGACCTCGACTTCGTCTCCCCGCCCGAGCTCGAGATGTGGATGTGGAGCGCGGGCGTCTTTGCGATGCTCGGAAAGCCGACCCAGATAAATGTTACATTCAACAACAGCGGCCACTCGAACACGGGGCAGGTTACGACCTGGGTCGCTATAGAGGACATTTTCGGAAATGAGCTGATGAACCAGACGCAATACATTGCGAACCTTGCCCCCGGCCAGAACCAGACTCTTTACTGGTACTGGACCCCCACTTATGTAACGTACTGGGTTATCAACATCCACTGCGACTGCGCCGGAGACACCAATGTCGCGGACAACGACTACTCCTTCGGGGGACTGATGAACGGGGCGCGCTTCGGGACCGCGTTGTGGGCCGACACGGGGGTCGACTCCCTCTGGAGCGGCGACAAGGGCAATGGAAGGTGGCACATCACCGACTCGCCCATGCTCGACGACCCTGTCAACCACACGACCCCCGACTGCTGGTACCACGGCCGCGACGGCATCATCCAGGACTCCTACGACAACAACCTGGATATATCAATCAGAACCCAGAATTTCGACTTCCGTAGCTATACAATGAGCTGGTTCCTGCACTTCAATTACCTCTTCCATGGAGGGCTGCCCCTTGACCCGGGCGATGTCTTCAGCCAAGCCGTATCGAAGGACAACGGCGCGAGCTGGGAGGACAACTTTGTGGAGCTCGACGGTATAAGCCTCGCCGGCGCGCCCAATCTAAGGCAGAATTGGTACCGCTGGTACACCGACCTGAACGGCGACCAGCAGGCGCAGGGGAACGAGCTCGGTCTCGACCTCAGGCTCGACGTGGCGGAGGGCTTCGCTACCATAAGAAGCAGGTTCGTCTCCAACGCGGCCGTCACCGACACCGGCCTCTATTTCGACGACTTCATCATCTACGGCCAAGAGGTCTTCGACAATGTGAAGGTCGAGATTCTCAACGACATCGAAGATACGAAGGTCAATGAAACCGAGACTTTCAATGTTAGGGTGACGAACGTCGGCTCCCACGCCCAGCCGCGTGCGTTCAACTGCACCCTTAATGTAACGAAGAGAGGCTACCCCTTGACTCCGCTGATCACTGAGAGAAAGGATGTGCCGGCGCTCGCGGTTGGGGGCAAGTATGAGCTCTCTTTCACCTGGAGGCCGACCGAGCCGGGCGACTATGTTATCAGGATAAATGTGAGCGGAATGGTTGATTATGACTCCTCCAACGACCTCGAGGCGCGCTGGGTCCATGTCTCGGGCGAGAAGCCGAGGGTGCTCGTGGTCAACGACAACCCCTGGCACGTCCCTTCTAGGAACACGGAGCAACAGCCCACGCTCTACACCACTGATCACCTGCTCACAGCACTCAACGAGCTCGGAATGGACTACGGCATGGTCTTCGTCCCCGACGACATGAGCGGCCCCTCCCTCTCGCTGATGTCGAAGTACGAGGTCGTTATCTGGACTACGGGCTGGGACAACAGGACGATTACCGAAAACGGCACCCTCTCCCCCACAGACGAGAGCAACCTAAAGTCCTACCTCAACGGGGGCGGGGCGCTTTGGCTCATCAGCATGGAGGCCATTAACGACCTGGGCAAGAGCAACAGCTTCGTAAAGGATTATCTCCATGTGGGAGATGCAAGGACCAACAACGAGGTCAAGGGCACGGGCTTCACGGAGGCGCAGAACGTCCCCATTCTCCCCAACCCTGTGGACGGGGTTCCCGGCAGCCTCGCTGCGGGCATGTCCTGCCCGACCTGGATGCTCTCAGGGACCAACTACACCTACGACTGGACCGACATCCTCTACCCGGACAGCTTCTCCCGGGGCGTCTTCTTCCAGAACAACTCCAACAAGAACGCCGAGCTGGGACCATTCGTGGCGCTCCAGTACGCCGGCGCCAAGTTCAGGACGGTCTTCCAGTCGTTCGACCTTGGCTTCATGATGGACAGCATCCACAAGAAGGAGCTGGTGAAGAAGGCCCTGGAGTTCCTCACCGGGGGCGTGAGCATGGAGGTCTTGGGTGGACCCCCAGGCGCGGTTAACCAACAGACCGTCAACCCGGGAGAGTCCGCGGTCTACACCATCGTCATCCGAAACGGAGGGATAAAGACACGCATCATTCAGGACACGATTGTGAGCGGCGAGAACAACTTCATCCCGGAGGGATGGACCGCGGTCGCTAGCCCGCTCGTCGAGGGCGGGGAGCCCCCCACAGAACTCGCACCTGGTGAGGAACTCGAGGTGACGTTGACAGTGACGCCGCCCGCGAAGGCGCTGGCCAACACCTTTTTAAAGGTCTTCTTCAACGTCACATTCAGGGACTACCCGGTCGTCCTCTCAAACGTGACGATCACGACCGTTGCGGCCATCCTCGGAACTTCTCTGCGCGCCGACGTCACCTCCGCCAATATAACCAAATCAGGAACCGCGAGCTACTCGTTCCGAATCAGGAATGAAGGGAACCTGATGGTGACCGCGGAGCTGAGCAGGTCGGGTGAGCACATTGAGTGGCTCGAGCTCAGCTCCAGCACTGTCCTGCTCAGCGCATTCGAGGAGAGGCCCTTGAGTGCCATCCTGACGGTCCCGGAGGGCGCCTTCAGGTACGCCGGAAACTACACAATCCTCAGCACAATCATATCGAGGGTGAGCTATCAGGAGAAAACACACACGGCCTCGTTGAACCTGACGACGAGGGTCATTGTGCCTCAGGTTTTCTGGGCGAAGTTCGAGGACGTCGAAATCTCGCCCTCCGACGGACATGTGGACATGACTGCCTCCAAGCCTTCGATCAGGGTGACCGTATCGGTGACTGCGGAGAGGGCCAATAGCTTTGACAATGTGAGCGTGGAGCTGAAGGCCAAGAGCTTCACACCCTCCAGCGGACCCTCCCAGTCATGGAGCGGCACGGGCTGGACTTTACCGAAGACGGTGGTCGAGGTCTCCCCCTTCATGACAGTACCGAAGGAGGCCTCGCTCACGATTCTAGTGCCGCCGAAGGCGGAGGCTGGTGAGTACACCATCGAGTTGCGCTTGATTCCGGGTAGCGGGATGCTCTCCGACGGGGACACGACCACGATAACTGTCAGGGTACTCAGACCAGATCTGGTGCTTGTGGACGGTTCTCTGAGCTTCTCGCCCAAGGAGCCTCAGGTCGGCCAGCCGGTCAAGATCAGGGTGACTGTGCGTAACACTGGTGGCGTCGCGGCAAAGGACGTTCAGGTGAAGTTCTTCGATTCCAGCGGCAACGAGATAGGGTCCGACACCATCGCCAACCTGGCTGCGAGCGTTGGCTCCGCTATCGCCGAAATCACGTGGGAGGGAATTCAGGAAGGCGAGAACGAGATTACGGTCAGGGTTGACCCCGACAACCTCATTACCGAGACCATCGAGGACAACAACGAGCTGACCGACGTCGTGACGGGTCTTCTCTCGGACATTGTTATTGATTCACCGCCGGTATTTAGGGTCGGCGGCGTGCAAAAGACCAAGGCCTTAAAGGGCGAGGTCGTTACCGTTGAGGTGGTGGTGAAGAATCTCGGCAACTACGGTCTTGAGCTGAACAATGTGCCCGTCAGGCTGGTGGACCAGACCACGCAGGAGACGCTGACCCAGACGATAGGAGCCCTGCCCAAGAAAGGGGAGGTGACTGTGACCTTCACTTGGACAGCCAGCAAGACGGGCACCCACACCTTCCTCGTCACTGCAAACCCCGACGGCACTATATTCGAGAAGAGTAGCGCCAACAACGAGGCGACGGGGACATTCAAGGTCGAGTCGCCCCCGGCCCCTACGATGGAGCTCCCACTGGCGCTTGTCGGCGGCGTTCTGGCTGCGGTGATTGTCCTCATCATCGTCCTGGCCGTGCTGCTGACGCGCAGGAGGCCGCCCGCCACCGCCCCTTCCTACAGACGCCGGAAGGATGAGACGGTGGTCGAGGCCGAGGAGGTCACGGCCGAGGAGGCGCTATAATAAAGCCAGCAGTAGCCCGGGGAGCGGCCGGGGGGGAGAGGGGGGCGGAGTGGCAGTGAATTCGGAGGCCCCACTTCAATCCACGCACTTCCCGACACCGACGGGCGGGGGGCTTATAAAATCGGCGGCTCCGATACCAAGCTATATATAGGAAAAGGGGCATCATTGAACGCCTCCGTGGTACAGAGCCCGGGGTGATGGACGGATGTCCGGCAGATACGCCAAAGTTCTCCTTGGAGCCTTTGCACTGCTAATGCTTGCAGTCGCAGTTATGGCGGCGGGCGCGACCGCAGAATCAAGCGAGGGCGCAGCGGCCCCCCGCGCGGCGTCCTACACACTGAGCATCACAGCTGAGAATTCCACAAGATGGGTCAACACCTCCACGCTGGCCAAGATGGCACAGTACGGCTTCCAGGTCAAGAACACAGGCGACACCTCCCTCCCCATGTGCAACCTCACCCTCTACCCCTGGAACTTCGCCACATGGTCCTACACATTCATTCCCTCTGTCCCGATGGAGGTAAACCCTGGCGAGACTAAATCCGTCCTCCTCACAATCTATCCCGACATGTACGCGGAGGCTAAGCGCTACACTTTTCAGATAAAGGGCACCAAGGACATCCCCACCAATACCATCTCGATAAATCTCGACGTGAGGCCCTGGGCCGACGTTGCGGTCCGGGCCCCTCCCCCGAAGAGCGCCTACCCTGGTGAGACCCTCGAGTTCACATTCGAAATATACAACGCGGGCAATGTGAAGGAGAAGTTCTACGTGGCCTCAATCGAGACCGGCGTGGCGAGAATGGTCCCCTATTTGAAGGACGGCAGTAACCTGACCTATGACGTCGCCATCGGCAAGTCCACGACAAAAACCGTGGTCGTCATGCTGCCCTACGACCTTCAGACCACCGAGGGAACCGCTGGCCTACAGCTATCGATGACCGTCTATTGCATATCGAACGCCAGCCAGGAGGATACAAACTGGACATATATTCAGGTGTACCACATTTATGATATCGCCATGGGCGTTTCGCCCCTCAACGCCACCCTCAACCCTGGGGAACAGGCCGAGTTCACTATCACAGTCCTGAACCTTGGAAACGGCAACGACAGGGTCACACTAGACCTAACGCCAAACTTCGACCACTCGGCCTGGACCATCAGCACGGGAGCCGACTATTTCAACCTACCCCCGGGCCGGACCAACTCGACGAAGCTCAAAATCACATCCCCCCTCAACGCTCTCAAGGGGAGCAACTACAAAATCGAGGTGAGGGCGAGGTCGAGTGGCCCGCCCTTCCCAGCGATGCCCATCGAGCGTTCGGAGACCATCACCATCGCCGTCCGCCAGATAAAGCAGATTCACGCGCCGGTCGTGAACTTCAGAACGTCTGAGCCTATCGGGCCGGGAGAGGTTGTGCGCTTCGGCTTCAACTTCACAAACCTAGGAAATGGCGAGGACTTCGTGAACATAACCACGCTCTCCAAGCCATTGAACTGGCACGTGGGCCTCGACTTCTACCTCAACATTAGGGTCCAGCCCTACGCCACCCAGCAGGTAAGCCTTACGGTCCAGTCTTCCGTGAACAGAAACGAGTCCCTCTTCCAGACCTACACTGTGCTCCTCCAGCTCTCCAACTCCGACCGCAGCTCCGTCATAAACCTGACCTTCCTGATCGATGTGAAACCGGTTTACGACTGGACATTCGAGGTCGACGGGCCCTCGACGGGACAGGTCAACCCCTTCGCCCGCAACACCACATCGTTCACATTGCTCGTGAGAAACCTCGGCAACGTGGCTGAGGACATCCAGCTCACCCTGGAGGGTGAGAATGCGCGGTTGGGCAGGCTCGATACCAGCGCCATCTCCCTGGCCTACGGGGAGACGAAGGTCGTGCGGCTCCAAGTTGAGGTGCCGACCACGGCCGAGGTCTCCAGGACCTACAGCCTAGACATCGCCGCCGCCTCCCAAAACCAGCCGGAGCTGGTCAAGAGGCTAACGGTGTCGGTCGTCGTCGTCCACCTTGACGTGACGCTAGTCCCGCCGGGGAGTCTCGAGATAAATGGGCAGGTGTGGAAGGAGTACAAGACCGAGCTCTACACACGCCTTAACATCAGCGCAACGATGCGCAACGATGGCACGGATGCAGTAAAAAACGTGAACGTGAGGTTCTATGACAACGATATCCTCATCGCTGAAAGGAATTCCACCACCGTCGCGCCTTCGAAAAGCGCCAAGTTCAACATCGTGTGGATCGCCTCCTCCCTCGGTACGCACGTCATCAGGGTAAGGATAGACGCAAACAACCAGCTCGGCGAGGTGGACGAGGGGAATAACGAGGGGGTCGTGACGATTGAGGTGCGTACGGAGACCGGCAGTACAGGCGGAGGCGGGAGCGATGTGGGATGGGTGTACATTGCCTCCGTCCTCACAGCGCTCCTTGTCGCTGGAGCGGTGGCGTATGTGATAATCCGGAGGCGTCCTAAAGTTGACAAGGAGCTCTACGAGAGCATATACGGAAAGAAGGGAGAGCAGGAGACCATCGACCCACAGCTCGCGGCCGAGAGAGCGGAGGTTGAGCGCCGCGCCCTGGAGAAGATGAGCGAGGAGGCCATTTTCTACGAGGGGGCGGCAGCGGAGGCTCCTCCGGAGAGCGCACCGCCGGAGGAGGGTAGCGTGGGGAGTCCGAAGTTCGGGGAGGCTCTCAGCGAGACCGGAGCGGTCGCTCCGGAGCCAGCGGAATCCGGTCCTGCGGCCCCGCCGACGGAGGAGACCGGAGCCCCCCCGGCCGCCGCACCCGTGTCACCCCAGGAGCCCGGGGGTGAGAAGTCAACGGTCGTTCTTCCGCCGCCAAAGAAGAGGAAAATCACGATAAGACCTGTGACGGACGAGAAGTAGTATGAAGGAGGCGGAAGTGACTGTTCAGCCCGCTTTTTTCCCTTCCAGCTTCCTCTCCTCGATGACGTTCTTTACCTTTCTGGCGTAACGCGTCGCCTTCTCGTAGCTTCCGCCCCTGAGGAACGACAGCGACAGCTTCAGAAGATTCCGCGCGTGCGTGACGCTCTCACCGCTCTTCTCCAGCGCCTCAAGCTCTGCTTCGACCTCGCGAATCTCCTTCTCGGCGGCAAGGTACTCGGGGTCTTTCACTCCGGGAGGGGGGGAGACGGCCGGGGCTGCCGTTGGGGTTGCCGCTGGAGATGAGACGGTGTCGGGCTGGGGAACTATTTTGACAGGGGTCCTGGGCACCTGCTCCGGCGCAGCCTTGGCTGGCGCAGGAGCGGCGCCCTCGTCGACAGGTCTAGCAACCGCTGGGGGCAGGGGAGCCTTCTCCTCTAGCGCCCTCTCGGCCACCGTCCTCGTCTGGGCCTCGTTCGCGGTCTTCACGGCCTTTTTAGAGTAGGCAATTGCCTTTTCATAGTTGCCCGTCTTCAAGAAGGAGTGGGCGAGCTGAATCAGGCTCTCCGACTGGCCAACGTCAACCTCCCGGTTTCTGAAGTCCGCCACGACCCTCTCGGCCTCGGCGAGCTGTTCGCGGGCCTGGTTGAACTGGACCTCGAGCTCCCGAATCAGCGCTCTCGCCTTCTCAGCCTGAGAACGAGCGTCGCCGAAGTTTCCCTCGTTAAAACTCGCGCGGGCCTGCCGCACAAGACCCTCGGTCCTCCTCAGCTCAACGCCCTTCGCCGCCGCATCGGCACTCTCCTTCTCGATGGCAGCCAGTAATTCCCTAGCGATGCAATGATTGCATTCGCCCGTCGCGGATAGGGGGGCGCCGCAGGTGACGCATCTGCCCACGGCGGCAGGCTGGGCGGCTTGTGCCGAGGCCCCGTCGCCTGTACCACGGGGTTGAGCCGCTGTCTGGGCAGGTTGCTGGTATTCGGGAGGGAGGATGCCATACTTCTGACAGGTGTAGCAGTACCAGGCGTTGTATACGCTGATGTAGGTCAGGGGCTTGCCGCATGTGCCGCAGAGCTTCTGTTCCGGTTGACCTTGCTGCGAATTAGCCGTGCGCCTCTCCTCCCAGACAGGGCCTTCTGTTAATGTGTTTTCAGGTATATTAGCGTTCTCAATCGCCGCCGTCCCGCCTCCCCGATGCCACGCCGCCAAGTTGCTCCGCGACTTTCTTCGCCTCTGTCACGTTGCGGCAGGCCTTCTCCAGATTGCCAGCACGGAGCTGGAGGCGGGCGCCGGAGAGAAGCCTTTCTATCTCCCGGGTGTCGAATCCCCTGCGGTTGAGCTCTGTGATTGTCCCGCTGACCTCGTCGAGCATGGTCCGGATTCTCGTCCTGAGCTCCGTCTCGACCCTCTCGAGCTCCTGCTCGCGCCTCTCCCGGATTCCGGCTGCCCTGACGGTGACTTCGCGCGCGAGGCCCTCCGCGAGCTCCTCTACTCTCTCCAGCCTCTCGCCCCTCGCGAGCATCTGGGCCGCGAGGGTGAGGGTGTGTCTGTGGGCGGAGATGTCCTCACCGTCTAGCTTCAGCCATTGGAGGTCGTCGTGGAGGCGGGCGAGCATTTCCGCGATTTCAACCTCTCTCCTCGTTCTGAAGACCGCGTGCCGGAGCGCCTCTATGGCGGCCGCGACCATCTCCTCGGGGTCGAGGGCGCGGCCGCAGGAGTGGCAGGTGACCCAGTACTCCTCCACGGGCTCACCGCAGCCCGTGCATCTGAGCCTCTCGACGCCCGCCTCCGCCGGCTTTATGATCGGCCTCTCTAGATACTCCGGCGGAACCGCAGGCCTCGGCCTAGTGGTGGCTGCGCGTCTGAGCCCGAGCCGCCGGCCGGCAACCCCGAGGGCCACGACGATGACCAGAGCCACTATTAAAACCACTGGGAAAAGGGGTAGCGCGCTGGGGTGTGGGGGGCGCAACTCGACGAGCATGGGAATCGAGAGGTCGTTGCCGGCGGGGTCGGTGATGTTGAGCCAGATGGTGTTCGGGCCCGGGCGCAGCCGAACCCTCGACTTGAAGGAGCCGTCCGGTAGGACTGCAATCCGGAATTCGTTAATAGTCACGTTGGAGCCCGGCTCGGTCACCCCCTCCACCCACACCGTCGAGCTTTCAGTGACCATTGGACTCCGGGGCCGGAAGAGTGTGAGGTTAACCTCAGTGTCGAGGGTGACGGAGAGAGAGAGCGTCCACCTGTTGCCGGCTGCGTCCCTGACCTCGAGGTATACCGTGTTTCGGCCATTGGTGAGGTACCATACAAGGTAAAAGGTACCGTCAGCGCTCGCGACGGGCTCCCCGGCGGTGCTCGATAGGACTGCCCCGGGCTCCGCCACCCCCGTCAGATTGACTGGGGTGTAGTTCACGAAGGCCCCGTCCACAGGAAAGAGGATTTTCGCCACGGGGGGAACGGTGTCGAGGATAATGAGCAGTGTGGTCTCGTTCCAATTGCCCGCCGCGTCCACCGCCGAGAAGGTCAAGTTATTCGGCCCCTCAAAGAGGCTGACCTGTGCCGACCACTCGCCACCTGTGGATGTGATGCGCGTTCCGTTATGAAAGACCGAGGCCCCTGCGTCCGCTCGGCCCGAAACCGTGACGGTCCGGTGGTTGGTAACGGAGCCGTGGGCCGGCGAATAAATCAGGAGCTCGGGGGGGAGGGTATCCACAACGACCGTCCTGTTGGCCCAGACATGGTTCCCCAGCTGGTCCATTGCATAGACCGAGACGATGTTCTGGCCCTCCTGCAGCTCGACCAAAACCTCGAAAGCACCATCCTCCGAGACCTCGGCGATTCTGCCGCATACCTTGACATAGCTTGAGGGGTCCGTCCTTCCTTTAACAATGAGTGACGTGCAGTTTATCAGCAGCGGTGTCTCGGGGAGTTCGACAGTCAGGTTCGGGGGAGTGCTATCCCTGTGCACCCTCCTGAGCACGGTGAATATATTGCCTATATTGTCCACGGCGGTCACATTAATGATATTGTCACCCTCGGTAAGGGGGACGCGAGTGGAGAACTTCCCGGTGTCTAGGTCAATATCCACCCTCGCTCCGTTCACCGTTAGGGTGGCGTATACATCGGAGCTCATGTTTCCGGTGACATTCACAAAGGGCTTGGTTGTGGTCATATTGTCCCGAGGGCTGGTCAGGGTGAAGTAAGGGGGTACATCATCGAGCACAAGCGCCCCGAATATATTCCTGTCCACCGTCACGTATGTGCTGTTGAAATACCTTCCCTGAAAGGTTCCGAACCGATAGGGGTTTAAATCCCTCCTGCCGGCGCGGGTCTGCTCGTACTGGGTGAGAATGAAGGGGGGCAGGGCCCCGTCCGCTCCGGCAGTCAGGTTGAGGATGTTCACGCCTTGGCAGTAGACCCTGACCAGCGCCCCCGGCACGGGGCCTCCTGTGCTCTCCCACACAACGGAGAGGCACACGACCCACCTCACGAGCAGGACGCTCACGGAATCACCGAAGCCCACGGAGGAGAAGGTAGAGTTGAAGGAGACCACCTCCGAGTGGTTCTCAAACATGTCGAGGTAGATGTCGGACTTTGCGCTCTTCGTGAAAGTGGTGTTTCTGAGCACGCCCCTGCCATCCCTCAAGTAGACCCCGTACCTGTTGCTCTCGAAAAGGGCGGCATCGAGCTCGAAGCCGGACTCGAGGAAGTAGGCCCCGATCTCGTTCTCATAGAATTCGTCCAGCTTCGAAACGACGTAGGAGCTTTCCGCCTCGATGCCCTGATGGGTGTTGAGCTGGAAAATGTTGCGCTCTGAAAGAAGGGAGGAGCTGCGGGCAAGGAGGCCCTCGTGGAGGTTGCTCCTGAAAATGTTCCCCAAAAGGGTCGCATCACAGCAGTAAAGCTCGAGACCGCTCCGGCCGCTCTTCTCGAATGTGTTCCCCTCCACTCTTAGGTTAGAATCGCGGGCATACAAGCCGGCCATCCTGTTCTCAAAAAATGTGCAGTTCTTGACCCACGGCGCGCAGTTGTCGACTGCGATGCCACAGTAATTCTCGACTAGCTCGCAGTGCTCGACCGAGCAGTCGGCCGACTGGATGTAGAGGCCCGCGTTCTCTCCCCTCGCGCCCATCTCCCAGCCGCAGTTCTTCAGGATGCTGTTCCTCATCAAGAAACGGCCACCAGTCAGGACGCGGAAGGCGTAGGAGAGGCCCGTAGCCGAGGAGACAACGGTCGCGTCCTCTCGGGTGGCGGGGTTGGAATCCCCATCGAGGAGTGTTAGGCTTCCGCCGCTCCGGACCTCGATGTGGAGCTGGCCGTCGTAGAGGGGGCTGAGCACAAGCCTCACGTTCTGAAGCGTGAGGTTGCCCCCGGACAGAATCGTCAGATTGTGCGAAAGCTGGATTGTCTGGGATGAGTAGTACTGGCTGGAGGAGACCTCCCAGTCCCGGTCTGGTGGGGGCTGGCGCGCCTGGGTGATCTGGCTGGGCTCGTTGCCGGCATCGCTAGCTGGTTCGCCGGTCCCGGGCTGGGCGAGGGGGACCGAAGAGAGCGTGAGGAGCAGCGCTATCAATCCCAGGGCCGCTTTCATTCTCCACATCCTCCCCGGTGACTGGAGGGCCCAGAACCAGTGCACATTCATAAACTGATCTGCCGAGTTTAATACTTTCTCAGCAGGACATAAATAGTCTAAGGGGAATTCATGAAAGTCATTGTTCTGGAGGAGGGGACCCCGTGCCCGACGAAAGCTTCGATGCTCAGAGGAGGAAGCTGGCCGAGGTTGCCGCGTCCCTCGACGCGAAAGCGCGGGAGCTGATGAGTCGGCAAGCGTCTCTGGAGAGACGAGAGGCGGAACTCGGGCCACGGGAGGCCTCCCTTGCGGAAAGGGAACGACAGCTCAGGCAACTCGGGGAGCAGCTCGGTGCGATCAGACAGGAGCTTATCGCGAGGGCGCGGGCAATGGTCCAGAGAGAGGAGGAGCTCGGGAGGCGCGAGAGCGAGCTCGCTGAGAGGGAGAGGAGGCTGGAGGAGCAGGGTCGTGAACTCGCGCGCCTCCGGGAGGACTACGAGGCCCACAGAAGGAGGGTCGGAGAGCTCGAGGTCTCGCTGGCGGCGGCGGAGAATGAGCTCAGGGAGTTGAAGAGCCGGGCGGGGGAGGCGGCTCTCGGCGCGGATGCCGCCGGACTTGAGGCCGCCAGGCGCGCGGAGGAAGCGAGAGCGATATTCGAGACCAAGGCAGCCGAGCTCGCCGGGCTCGCTCAGGAACTCAAGAATAGGGAGGAGGAGCTTAGGGCGAGGGAGAGCGGGAGTGCGGGAACCGGGGTGGCTAAAATGGCTGACGCCGCTGGGCCCCCTTCCTGGCTTCCATCTGTCCTGGCGGACGACTGGTCCCGGCCTCAGCCGGAGGCCGCGCCATCCCACCCTGCGACGCAGGAGGAGACGCCGGCGGAGCCTATGAGCTCGGAGCCTCAAATGATGGAGCTGCCTCCGCCCGTGCCTCTGGAGGTGATGGAGGCGCCCACTTGGCCAACGGCCCCGGAGGGCCCATTGCCCACCCCCCCGCCCCCTGCCTGGCCCGCCGAGCTCCGGGAGGGAGCGCCAGAGGGAACCGGTCGGGCCGCGGTTCTTTCAGAAGGGGAGGTCAGGGATCTCCTCGCGAGGGCCGATCGCGCGATATTGGAGGCGAGGATAGCCGGGGGGGACGTTGTGGCGGCCTCCCAGCTCCTCTCCCGGGCCCAGGAACTTCTGCAGGAGAGGATGTATGGTGAGGCCACCGAGGCCGGGCGGAAGAGCATCGCGCTCGCTCGCGCAGCCCTTGAGAGTGTGGAGGCACGCCGGAGGGCCCAGGCAGTCGAGTCGGCCCGGAAGGTAGTCGAGGATGTGAAGCAGCTAGGTGTTCAGGTCGCGGAGGCGGAGCAGCTGCTCGAAAAGGCGATTCGAGCGCTGGAGAACGCGGAGCACGGGCTCGCCGAGAAGTACGCACTTGAAGCCGAGACGCGAGCTCGGCAGTCGGGGGAGGGCTTCAGCCGCGCGAGCGAGAGCCTCCGCTCCCTCGACACGATCATGAGGGAATCACAGAGAAAGCAGGCCGAGCTGGACCTGGGGGAGGTCGAGAGAATCAAGCAGGAGGCGCAGGCCGCATTCGACGGGGGCGACTACAACAGAGCCTTCGAACTCGCGAGGAGGGCGGAGAGGAGGCTCCACGAGCTCGAGCTGGCGGTCCAGCAGCGGATGGGAGCCCCTGGGACCCCTTCTGGTGGGGCCGCGCCCGGCGCACCGTCCCCGCAGGCTCCATCAAAACCGCAGAAGTACAGGTGCCCTAGCTGCGGCAAGCCGTTTCAGGTCACCCCTCCCGCGAAGAGACCGTTCAATGTGGCCTGCCCCTGGTGCGCGAGCACCGTCCGGATATCCCGGTGAGGGCCCACGGGCGAGGAGGGGTTGGGGTGCACCCAGAAGTCGTCCAACTGAAGTCGGGATAAGACGCGGAGCGGGGGGCTTTATTAGGGCCCAGTCCGTAGAACAATTTATATTCTTTTAGTATATTGGTCGGGTTGTTCTTCAAGGGGAGACTTTCATGCCCGACGGAGGATTCGACGCCCAGAAGCGGCAGCTTGCGGAGGCGACAAGGCTTTTACAGGAGACGAAGAGGCAGCTCGATGCAAGGGCGCGAGAACTCGCGGCGCGAGAGGCCGCGCTCTCCCAGCGGGAGGCCGGACTGGCGCAGAGGGAGAGACAGCTCCAGGAGAGGGAGGCCTCGCTCGAGCCGCTGGAGAGCAGGCTGCAGGAGGATGCCAGGAACGCTGCCGCCTACAAGGAGCAGCTGATATCCACCGCCCGGCAGCTCGCGGAGAAGGAGGCGGAGCTGGAGAGAAGGGAGGCAGCGCTGGCCCCCGCCATGCAGTCGGTGAGGGAGGTGGAGGCACTCAGGAGCCGGCTGGCGGAGCAGGAGCGGGGACTGCTGGAGAGGGAAAGAGCGCTCAGGGAGAGGGAGAGGAGCATAGGTGAGAAGCTGGCCGCGGCCGAGGGCCGGGCTAGGGAGGCGGAGGAGAGGCTGAGGCAGATCGCAGCGAAGGAGGAGGAGCTCGCGGCGGTCGAGGCCCAGATGAAAAACCACGCCCTCGAGCTCCAGAAGAGGAGCGCCGCGCTGGACAGGAGGGCGAAGGAGCTCGAGGCGCTCGCCGCGAGCAGGGCTGAGGTCGAGAGGAACATGGTTCTGCAGGCCGAGAAGGAGAGGGCACTGGCTCAAAGGGAGAGGGCGCTTGGGCAGAGGGAGATGGAGCTCAAGGGCCTTGAGGCCAAGCTGAAGGAGAAGGAGGCAGCCCTTGAGACGAGGGGGCGGGAGGTGGAGAGGCAGCTCAGCACAGGAAGGGCGGAGCTGTCAAAAAAGGCCGAGGAGCTGGAGACGCACAGGAGGGCCCTGATGGAGAGAATCGAGGCCCTGAGGCTGGAGGCGGAGAAGCTCTCGCAGATTCCATCCCCGCCAGCGCTGGAGGACGCCTCTGCCACGGAGCTTGCCGGACGCCTCGACAAGATGAGCGCACGCGTCAGGGAGCTGGAGGAGAAGCTCAGAGAGCTCGAAATGGAGAGGGACGCCGCGAGGGGCAGGGCGCTCGAGCTCGAGAAGAATCTGGTGAGCAGGGAGAATGATATTGTTGCCCTAAAGGCACGGCTCGCCGCCATCTCGACCGGCGCGGCTGGGGTGGCCGGAGCGGAGCAAGCCGAGCTTAACAAACTCGCCGAGAGCCTCAGGGCGAGGGAGACGGAGCTCGGGCGGAAGGAGGAGGCGCTGGCTGAGAGGGAGAGAAGGCTCGAGGAGAGGGCGAGGGACATGGACCTGCGCGAGCAGCACCTCTTCTCGATGGAGGAGGAGATTGCGTCCTGCCCCTACTGCAACATCAAGGACGACTTCGTGCAGGCTGAGAGGCTGATACGGGAAGTCCGGGAGAGGGGAGTTGATGTCTCGCAGGCGGAGACCCTACTTTCTGAAGCGAAGAGGCTGCTTGGGGAGGGGAGGATGGAGGAGGCGATAGATGCCAGCTGGAGATGCCTGAGCCTGATATCCAGACTGCGCGAGGGAGCGGCCCCTGCCCCGCCGGGTGCCCCGGAACCGGCGCCTGTACTCGCAGGTGCACCGAGTGCACAGAGGCTCGTGGAGGCGCTGGAGACCGCAAAATGGCCCGCAACGCCTTCGGGGCCGGCAGGGGCGGCTGTGTCGCCGGGAATGGCCGTGGGCACGCCGTCTGGGGCCGCGTACGCGCCGGCACCGCCCACGCCCTCCTATCCCCCATCCGCTGCGCCGGAGCGTAAATACGAAGATGAGGTCGAGGCCGTCGCCAAATATATAGAGGAGGCAAGAGCCTCTGGAATAAAAGTTGGGGAAGAGGAGGGCCTGCTAGAAAAAGCGAGGGAAGCCCTCCGGAGCTCGCGGGGAGAAGAGGCCGGGAGACTGGCCGCGCAGGCGCTCGAGACCGTGCAGAAACGCTGCGAGGACTACAATCGCGCCTCGAACGCCATGAATGCCCTCGCCAGCAGCATAAAGGAGGCGCAGGAGAGACATGCCGACCTCATTTTAACGGAGGTCGAGGGTGTCTATAGGGAGGCCTGGGAGGCGTTCGAGAGCGGGAACTACGCAGCCGCAGCGGCCGCGAGCGAAAAGGGACTCGAGAGGCTCCGGGAGCTCGAGCGCGAGCATGAAGCGAGGAAGGCCCCGCCGGTTCCGCCTGCCCCTCCAGTGGCTCCCCCATCGCCCCCCGTCCCCGCGGCAGGCGCGGCCGCCTCCTCGGCTCCCACGGCTCCAGCCGCCCCCGAGACCAGACCGCCCGTGGCACCGAAAAAGTACAGGTGCCCCAGGTGCACCAAGATATTCCAGGTGACGCCACCCGCCCAAAAGACCTTTGACATGGCCTGCCCGTGGTGCAAGAGCACGATAAGAATAACCCAGCGCGAGGAGAAGGCTCCAGCCGGAGCTCCCGCTGCGCCGCTCCAGCAGCCCCCTGAGGAAAAGGCGGCCCATAAAGAGGGCGTGCCCGCCGCGGCCGTGGAAGACGCCTCGGGGCGTGTGGAGGCGGCTAAAAAATACATTGAAGATGCCCGCGCATCCGGAATAAAGCTCGACGAGGCCACGGGCCTTCTTGCGAAAGCCGAGGAAGCCCTGAAAGCATCGCAGGCTGGGAGCGCTGCGAGGCTGGCTCAGGAGGCACTAGAAAAGGCCCAGAGGGTCTGTGAGGATTACAACAGGGCTAGCGAGGCGATGACCGCACTAGATTCAGGGATGCGCCAGGCCCAGGAGAAATACGTTGATATCATAATTACGGAAGTTGACGATATATACAGAAAAGCCTGGGAGGCGTTTGAGAAGGGTGACTACGCGGGCGCCGCGGCGACAAGCTCAAAGGGACTCGAGAGACTCAAAGAACTTGAAAGGGAACAGGAAATGAGAAAGGGGGCCGCGCCCGCAGAGGGCGTTCCCGGGCCCGCAGCGGCGCGCGAGCCCGGCGCGGAAGCAACCGCCCCGACGGAAAAGGGAGCTGGGGCCCCCGTACCGCCTTCCGTGCAGCCGCCCGCCGGTCCAAAGAGGTACAAGTGCCCCAAATGCACAAAGATTTTCCAGGTCACGCCTCCTACAAAAAGGCCCTTCGATATGGCCTGCCCATGGTGCAAGACTAAAATAAGAATTTCGAAGTAAGAGGGACTACGGATGCAGGGCTCCCTAATGTGGGACATCGACACTTCGGAGAGGTTAAAAAATCTGACCTGGTGGTGGTGGTGGTGGCTCCTCTTTATCAATGACCCCTCTAACCCCCGCAGGACCCGCCAGCTCATGATTCTCTGGTCAACAAAGGACTGCGACCTGATCAAGGTCAACGACATCTGGTGGAGGCGAGGCAGGGAGATCGAGGAGAGGCCCATAGGCGATTCTCCTATTGATGAATCGGCCAGAGAGGAAGCGCCGGGGGGCGGGGCGGTGAGGGGCGGGGAATCGGTCGGGGACGGAGGCACCGAGAGGTTCAGAAGTTGTGGGAGCGAAGGGGAGAGCTGGGCGGGTGGGAAGGAGACGCGCTTCGACGGTATGACCGCTTCATGGTTCTATGATGGAAAAAATATGCACGACCCCTTCATTCTCGAGAAAAATGATTTCGTTGTGAGGAGGGACGCGTCGGGCGAGAGGGGGGAACTTATTCCGAGCTCAGAGAATATCATGACCTTCAGGGGGGGGCCGGAGGAGTATCGTCTGGATATAAAAAAGGGCGCGTGGGAGATGCATTTCAAGATGACCCCTTGGAGCGCTTTTATGTCCAAGCCAAGGTATAAGACGGCGCATTACATAGGCAAGTACGGGTACAACATTCTCAGAATCTACGGCTCCAAGCTATCGGGGACGATTGATCGCGAGGGCGAGAGGGAGGAGATCACGGGCAGCGCATACTTCCAGAAAGTGATGGTCAACGCACCTGCAACTCCATGGTACTGGGGTACATTCCACATCGAAGATGGCTCGTACATAGACTACTTCAACCCCCACATCGGGCTCCCCATGGGCAGAAAGACGGAGGCTCCTAGGAGCTGGAGGGACCGAGGAGAAATCTCCCTCTCGGAGCACGCCCAGTTCTATAGCGCCTCCGAAGACAGGGTCTACGAGATGCAGAAGCTGAGAATTCGCAAGTCCTGGACCGAAAATGGACTACCGGTATTCAGAGTCAGCGCCCGCTCGAAAGACCGCGGCGCGGAGCTCGAGCTGGTGCTCGAGTCATACGCCCGCGCCTACTGGAGGTTCGAGCAGAAGTACTTGAGATGGTTCACATCGATTCTTTACTACAATGAATATCCCATCGAGGTAAGAGAGCTTGTTTTCAAGGCCGGCGGGCGCAGGATAACGCTGGACGATGTCGGTATGATTACGGGCAACTGCGAGCACACATGGGGAAAGCTGCTTTGAATTCCCCACTCCTCGACGTTTTCCAGATAAACTTGAATTCCTACCTTCTCCCGTGTCCACACGCCGGACATACGGTCCACTCTGGCTCTAGAGCCTCGCCACACGAAGGGCACATCTGGCCATCGGCCCGCTCCACAGGCTTTCTTTCAGCCATGGTCGCTGCGGCGCTCGAGTTGCCCAGGACAGCCCTCGCCTCCATCGCAAACTGGAGCGCAACCTCGCCGTCGCCATCCTTTAAAAAATCTCGCGCAAACTCCAATTTCTCCATCGCGACCAAGGCCACCGCCGCTTTGTCGGGGTGCCGCTCGAGGAACTCTCCTATACCATCCTCAACCTTTGATATGAATTTCCTCGCTGCGACAAGCATCTCGTCCTCCTCCACTCGCGGGCCTTTGGCCGCGGCCGCGCCCATGGCGGCCTCGGCTCCCGCGCCTTCGCCTCTCAACCCAGGCCCTGCGCCTCTGGTCTCCGCCTCCGCTCCTTCAGCCCCTCTTTCTGTTTCGGTAGTAGCTGCGGCCCCGGCCCTCTTTCTTTCTATCTTTCTACTCTTCTTAATTATTGCAACGATTGCCGCAGCCACCACTATAAGCACAACCCCAAGCGCGATACCGGCCCCGACCAACCAGCCTGTGTCCTGAACCGTCACCTTCTCGGCCTTCAGGACATCGATGCTCACCTCGGCCAGAGCCTTCTCCGTACCATCAGAGACCTCGAGCGAGAGGGTGTGCCTGCCCGGCTTCAGCTTGACCTTTATGCTCTTCCCCTCTCCAAGCGGCTCGCCGTTGTCGAACCAGCTATACTTGAGGACATCGAAGGCGTCGATGTCCTCCGCACTAGCGTTCAGCCAGAGCTCCGTCCCTTCCTTCACCCTCTCCCCGTCCGCAGGCGAGAGAATTCGGACATTG
>JAWCLH010000041.1 GCA_038851035.1 Thermoplasmata archaeon | reverse complement strand
GTTCTGAAGCTGGAGACGGTTCTGGGCATACTCAAGCCCCTGAGAATACGTCCATAGCGGGTTCTCCCGCTCCAGTCAGAGCAGAGGCCCAGCGCAAGCGCTGAGCGATTCTGGAAATTCTACGGCGGATTCTCATAAAATGCGATTCTAGTGCTCTATTATAGGGCGGATGGAGTCTAAAGGCCGACTAACTGGGCTGTCGTTTCCATAGGAAATGGGGGTACCCGCGCGGGAACTCGGGCCTCCGGAAGGATTAAAATCGGAGCTGCCGATTACAGGGGTCGGTGATGGGATGGCGAAATACCTCCTCACGCTGACCTCGGACGAGTTTTTAGACGCATCGGAGTTCGTAGATTGGCTCTCTAAACACGAGCTGGCCGAGCCTCCCCTCCATGGAAAGGATCTTTTTTACACAAAGAGCAACAAACCCGTGAAGAAGGGGGACACAGTGGTGTGGATTTATAAGAGAAGCCGGGACAGAGACATCTATTTAGCCGGGTATGCGCCGGTCCGCTCATCCGTCCAGGGTACGTTCTTCAGCCTACCCGGCCCAGACGGGAAGCGCAGAATCTACCACAGCGTGGTCTCAATCGACCCGAAGGGGAAGGTCGTGAAAAAGCTCAGGCTCTCCAGAAAGACTTTTCAGGAAGCGCTGAAAGAGAGCCTCATGAAGCACCATCCGGGACGGAGCATTGAGCATTTCCTCCGCTCCGGGGTCTATATCTCGGAGAAGGAGTTCCGGAGGCTGAAGAAGCTCTTGAAGTGATTCCAGGGGATATTCCGGGGGCGTCCCTCCCCAGCATATTGCCGTAGCGCCCCCGATGCCCCGCTCTCGGGCGGGAGCGGGGGGATCGCCCAGCCCCACTATATCTTGAGCACCGAGTTCTCCCCGACGACCAGCCTGACGCCCTCCGGCCTCTCCCTGTTCGCCGGAAGAATGCTGCACCCCCTTCCTATCAGGCTGTCCACGATTTTTCTTCCGCAGGAGATTTTACACTCGCCAACTACGATGCTGGCCTCTATCTCCCCCCCCTCTATCACCGTTCCGTCGCCTATTGACGTGTAGGGCCCAATGTACGTGTTCGGACCGATCGTGCAATTCCTCCCTATCACCACGGGCCCCCTTATCACGGTCCCGGCCAGCACCCTCGTCCCCTCCCCGATGCCCACCCTTCCCTTAATAATTACATCCTTTTCCAGCGTTCCCTTATTGTAAGGCTGCAGGTCGTCGAGAATCAGGTGGTTTACCTCTAGAATGTCCTCGGGCTTGCCCGTGTCCTTCCACCATCCGGTGACTATATGGGCGCGGACCCGGTACTTCCTCTGGACCAGCATATCGATGGCATCCGTTATCTCAAGCTCGTTACGCCAGGAGGGCTTCAGCTCCTTTATCATATCGAAAATCGAACTCCTGAAGAAGTAGATTCCCACCAGAGCCAGATCGCTCTTCGGCTCCTTCGGCTTCTCCACGAGCCGGATAATATTTCCTTTCTCATCGAGCTCCGCGACGCCGAACCTCTGCGGGTCGGGGACCCTGCTCAGGGCCACCAGAGCATCGTACCCCTCCCTCTCGAACTCCTCCACCATTCTCTTTATCCCGCCCTTCAAGACATTGTCCCCGAGATAGACCACGAACGGCTCGCTGCCCATGAACTCCTGCGCGCAGCCGACCGCGTGGGCGATTCCCTTCGGCTCGCCCTGAACTATGTATGTCAGTTTCACGCCCCAAGCGCTTCCATCGCCTAGTAGCTCGCGAACCTTCTCGGGCATCACATCGCCCAGAATCACACCGATGTCCGTAATGCCGGCGTCCCTGAGGTCTTCCAGGCAGTACAATATGTTGGGCTTGTTGGCTATCGGTATCAGCTGCTTGGGCCCCGTGTGCGTCAGTGGCCTGAGGCGGGTTCCCCTGCCACCAGAGAGTATGAGTCCCTTCATTCCAGCGACCGAACCGAGAAACACCAACCTGAATATAAAACCTGAGCCCCCAAGGCTTCCCCGGACCGCTCTCACGCGCCCCTCCTGCGGCGGCCCATGTCCTCAGACGGTTCTGGACGACGGGCCTCTCTCCCCCGGCGGTGAAGCCCTCTCCTCCTCCTTCATCCTCTCAAGACCCTCTCGCACGTCCAGCATTTTTCGGCCGAGGAAAGCCTCGACCTTAGAGACGTCGAGAGACGAGTCCGGGGGCCTTCGAGCCCTCTGCCTGAGCTCGGCCGTCGTTATGGGTCGCACCAGCGAGCGGTCGAGGCCGAAGACCTCGCAGACCTTGACGGCAAAGTCGTAGCGGCTTATGCGCTCCCTCCCGGCCACATGGAAGATTCCCCGGCCCCCCTTCTCCCAGAGCCTAAGGCAGGCGTCGGCCAAGTCGTCCGCTAGAGTGGGGCTGGCGAACTGGTCGGTGACCACCCTTATCTCTCTTCCGGCCCTCAACTCATCGATTATCCACGTTGCGAAGTTGAAGCGCTTTCTGAACGCCCCGTAGAGAACCGACGACCTCGCTATCAACCAGGGCCAGCGCTTTCCAAGGCACTCGACGTCGTTCTCGCCGGTGAGCTTGGAGCGCCCGTATACGCTGAGAGGGTTTGGCCTATCCGTCTCCCTGTACATCCCTCTCTGACCGTCGAAGACATAGTCTGTGGAAATGTAGCAGAGGAAGGCCCTGGCCTTCGCACAGGCTATGGCCACATGGCCAGTGGCGACGGCGTTGACCCTCATTGCGAGCGAGGGCTCGACCTCGCATCTGTCCACGTTCGTCAGGGCGGCGGTGTGGAAGACCGCCGATGGCTTGAGAGAGAGCACAAGCTCCTCAAGTGCGAGTCTGTCGGTGATGTCGAGCTTGTGGAAAAAGCCCGTGTCGCTGGCCAAGGACTCGTCCAGATCGGCAACATGGACCTCGTACTTTCCGGACGCCAGCCTGACCAGACGGGAGCCCAGCAGACCGGCCCCCAGAACCAAGACCCTTTCCTGTGCCATCCATATCCGAATGGTCGGGGGTTTATAAATGAGTCGGCCCGCTCCTTTAGAGGCGACTCAGCGACACCTACCCTCCGCCGCTCCTCGCACCCTCACCCGTTTTGGGGGGCCTCATGCCCACGAGCGCGACGATAATCCCGATGAGCGCTAGTGCGATTATCGGATAGAATATGTAGAGGTAGTTCTTCAGCTCGTCCCTGACGTATCCAGACAAGAGGTTGCCCGCGATGGCGCCGATTCCATAGGACGAGAAAACAACCCCGTAGTTGTTCGGCTGGTTCTTCAGCCCGAAGAAAGTGGAGGTGGTCGTGGGGGCGATTGCCAGCCAGCCTCCAAGCGTCATCCAAAGGCAGGAGAAGCCTGCGAGGAAGAGAGCCAGCCGGGCACCCTCGGCCAAACCGCTGCCCTCCTGGGCAGGAATCATCACGACGCCGCCAAGAATCACGAGTACAAACGACACCACGGCGGCATAGCGAGGCGTGAGTCTGTCGGTGAGCCAGCCGAAGAGAGGGCGCCCAACACCGTTGGGAAGGGCGAAGAGCGAGACGGCCATGGTGGCGGTCGCCGGCTCAAGCCCCACGTAGTCGGTGCCTATTGTCTTTGATACCCCTATCGCCATCAGGCCCGCCAAGCTGCCGACGATGAAGCAGAACCAAAGAGCGTAGAAGCTGCCCGTGCGGAGCATCTGGGCGGTGGTCAGGTCCCTCGCCGGGACGGTGGCGGCGGAGGGTTTCCAGCCGGCGGGCGTCCACCCGGCCGGAGGGAATCTCATCAGCAAGGAGAGAATGACAAGTAGTATAAAGAAGAGAGCGCCGAGAATCATGAACGCCATTGGAACCGTGTAGGCCGATATGAGAAAGCTCGCCAAGGGCGCGGTTATGGCCGCCGAGACTCCGAACCCGAGGACGGTCAGCCCTACCGCTAGTCCCTTCCTGTCTGGGAACCACCTCGTTGATGTTGCGATGGGGCCCCCGTAGACCACACCCACACCGCTACCGGCAATGACCCCATAGGCGACGACAAGGAGCGGGAAGGCGGCGGCGCCCAAGGATACGACGTCGTATATCGCGTAGCCCGCGAGCAGCCAGCCCGCGCCCACCGCAACCCCACCGAGGAGCATGACCAGCTTCGGGTTGAGCCTATTGAAGAGCTTCCCCGCCACAGGCATCAAGATGGAGAAGAATGCGAGGAAAACGAGGAAGGGGGTGTTGAGCTGCGTCGCGCTGAGGCTCTGGCCGCCGGCGGCAAAGAAGTCCTTTAAATCCTTTGTGAAGACGCTCCAAGCGTAGACGGTTCCGAGGCAAACGTTCATAATGAGGCCGAGGGCAACATACACCCAGCGGCCGGTTTCCGGCCTCATGCCGAACACCGTCCCCAGTCCCTCCCTAGTGGCCCCCTTGCTCATTAACCCCACCTTCCGTTCGACTGCAAGTCGAGTTTCAAAGAGCGTGAGCGCACGCGTACCCCCCGGGCCGCGGGAGTCGGGTAGATGGTTGGGGCTGTGAGACTGGCTCCTACGGGCGCTAATCGCGAGGAGATTCGCCGGGATGGACGAGCACCAAGAATCGTGCCCTCACTTCCTGGAGGCTTCCACGTGGGCTTTCATCTCCTCGTAGGTCTTCTTTATCTCTTCAACCGAAGTTGCGTCCTCCAGAGTGGTGACGTCGCCTATACCTGAGCCGGTCGCGAGCGCCTTAAGTATCCGCCTCATGATTTTTCCCGAGCGGGTCTTTGGCAGCTTGGGCACGAAGTGAATCTCCTGTGGCGCCGCAAAGGCCCCGACCTGCTGGCGAATTCCGTCCCTCACCTTCTTTCGCAGCTCTTCGCTGGGCGTGTAGCCGTGCTTGAGAATCGCAAAGAGTACGATGCTCTCGCCCTTTATCTGGTCCGGAACACCGACCACTGCCGCCTCCGCAATGAAGGGCAGCGCGACGGCGGCGCTCTCCACCTCCGCGGTTCCGATTCTATGGCCGGCTACCTTGAGGGTCTCGTCCGCCCTCCCGAGGAGCCACATGTAGCCCTCTTTGTCTCTGATGGCGTAGTCGCCGGCCAGATACATGCCCTTGAACCGAGACCAGTAGACGTCCTTGTACCTCTGGGGGTCTTTGTGAATGGTCATCAGCATCCCCGGCCAGGGCTTCCTGATGACGAGGAAACCACGGTTCCCATCCTCAAGCTCCTTCCCGTTCTCGTCGACCACAGCAGCGTCTATGCCCGGAAGCGGGAATGTTGCGGAGCCGGGCTTGAGCGGGACGAGGGCCTCTCCCGGCGCGGGCGATATCAGGATGCCCCCCGTTTCGGTCTGCCACCAGGTGTCCACAATCGGACACCTTTCGCCGCCGATCACGTGATAGTACCACTCCCAGACCTCCGGGTTTATCGGCTCGCCGACGGAGCCTAGAAGCCTAAGGCTGCTCAGGTCGTGCTTCTTCACCGGCTCGTCCCCGAAGCGCATGAACATCCTCAGCGCAGTTGGTGAGGTGTAGAATATCGTGATTCCATACTTCTCGATGAGCTCCCACCACCTGTCTATGGCCGGGTAGTCCGGGGAGCCCTCGAACATGAAGCTCGTGACCCCGTGGAGCAGCGGGGCGTAGACGATGTAGGTGTGGCCGGTTATCCAGCCGATGTCCGCCGTGCACCAATATATTGTATCGGGCTGGGGGTTGAACACCCATTTGAATGTCGCGTGGCTGTAGACAAGGTATCCGCCGGTAGAGTGGACAATGCCCTTGGGCTTTCCCGTCGTGCCCGACGTGTAGAGGGCGAAGAGGGGCTCCGTGGCCTCCATCTCCTCTGGAGCCACGTAGGGCTCCGTGTTTTTCATCACATCATGGTAGTACACATCCCGCCCGGGCTGCATGGGAGGCTCCTGCTGACCCCGCTTTACGACGACAACGGTCTTTACCTCCGGGCACTGCTTGAGCGCTTCATCCACGATGGGTTTGAGGGGGAGATACTTCCCCCTTCTCAGGCCCACATCCGCCGTCACGAGAATCTTTGCCCCAGTGTCCAGCAGCCTGTCCGCGAGCGCCTGGCTGCTGAAGCCAGAGAACACGACAGAGTGGGGCGCCCCAATTCTCGCTGCCGCGAGCATAGTTATCGGCAGTTCGGGAATCATCGGCAGGTAGATCATCACATAGTCGCCCTTTCTAACGCCCAGCTTCCTGAGAGCGGAGGCTAGCCTGTTCACCTCTTTGTATAGCTGGAGGTAGCTGTAGGTTCTCGTGTTCCCCAGCTCATCTTCCCAGTAGTAGGCCACCTTGTTCTTCTCCGGGCCTTTAACATGAACATCAAGGCAGGCGTAGGAGGCGTTTGTTGTACCGCCAATGAACCACCTAGCGAATGGTTCGTTCCATTCTAGTGTTTTGTTCCACTGCCTGAACCAGGGAATATTCCTCGCCATTTCTGCCCAGAACTTCTCAATATCCCTAAGGGCATCTTCCCGCATCCTCATGTAGCTCTGGAACGGATAGAACTTCTTTTCCTCCATATGTCTCTCCCCCATTTTGCTAGACTACTGCACCGCACTCGGGCGGAACCACGGGTTCCCTCACCTCTTCCTACCGAAGGTCTCTGCTCCGGTCTGGGAGCGCATAATGATTCTTGTTTAATAAGATTTACCTATGTGCCTGCTAGTTCGTAGCACTCTCAACAGCCGCCGCGATACCACGCCGGCATCCGAAAGCAATCCGTTCACGATTATGGGGTTTCTAGGGCTCATGATAATACAGAAGGCCGGGGAGGGGCGATTTCCATGCCCTTCTCCAACAGTAAGGCTTTGCAGCGGTCCGGAACCGCGCTCACAGCCCTGCCAGCTCCGCCAGATTCACGTGCTGCTTCATCAGCCTTTCGACCAGTTCCACTCTGGCTGCGTCCTCCTTCGTCAGCAGGGGCTCGATGTCGTCGATCTGGGCGGTCACGGTGTAAGTGTCCTGCGGGACGAGGAGCATCGTGACGCCCCTCTCCGCCGCCTTTGATATTATGCTCGACGGTGGAAGGATGTTGTTGGTCAGGAGTATGCAGGATGTGTCGCTCTCGAGCGCGGCGAGTATCATGTCGGACCTGTCGCCGCTGGTGATGATGAGCTTTTTCTCTTTATTAATGATGTTAATCAGCGTGTTCCTATGAGCCGGGTCGGCGGACATGGCCCCCACGAAGATATGCCTAATCGGTCTCCCCATACCCTCCTCGCCCGTGATCACCTTGGCGAAAAGCCTCTCCGCTAGCTGCCTCACCGAGATGTATGTCAGCTCCTTCTCATACGGCACGATGCCGAGCACAGGCACATTCAGCCCCTTCAGGTCTTCCATGCAGGCCTCCCTGAAATCGCTGGGGGACTGGACCTTGTTTATTATAATGCCGGCCAGCCTCACGCCCCCTAGATCCAATCTGCGCCTCAGAAAATAGAGGTCGTCCATCACAGAGTCCTCGTTGCCAGAGGCGAGCACGACCAGCCTTGCGTCGAGGGTCTTCGCAACTGACACGGGATCCAAGCCCACGGAACCCCCGTGCCTTAATCCCGCGCCGCCCTCGATGAGCAAGAGCTCCTTGTCCCTCCCGATTTTCGATGCCATTTCGAGAAGCTTGTGCCGGCGGGTCTCCTCGTCGTACATGTACCGCAGTTTGGACTGGCCGAACCCGAGCGTCATGTCCTCCGGGTTCTCCCTGAGGCCGAAAAGGCCGGCCATGAGAGCGGCATCGTAGTCCCATACCCTCTTCTTCAGGTAGACAAGCCTCTCACCGAATGGCTTCATGTACCCGAAGCTTCGGCCAGTGGCACGGGCCAGCCCGACCAGGACGCTCGTCTTTCCAGCCCCTTTTTCCATAGAAGCCACAACCAGCCTACTCATGAGCAGCACCCCCTTCCTCCTGCGATTTTGAAATAAGAATTCTGACGTCGACCGCTCTGGTCCCTTTGGGATAGACCCTAAGCGGGTTGACTTCTATGTCCGATATCATTGGGCAGCTCTGGAGAATCTCGCCCACTCTGAGAAGAACGTCCATCGCGCCCTCGATATCCTTCCTCTCCTCTCCCCTCACCCCGAGCAGGAGGGTATAGGCCTTCGTGTCCTTTATCATCGAGAGCCCCTGCCTCCTGCTCATCGGCAGAGCGCGGAAGGAGACGTCCCTCATGACTTCTACATAGACTCCTCCCAGCCCCGACATCACCACCGGACCAAAGGATGGGTCCCTTCTCGCGCCCACGATGAGCTCCACGCCGGGTGGCACCATTTCCACGACCTCCATTCCTTCAATGACTGCTTTGGGCGCGCGGGTCCGACAGCTATGCAATATAGCCTCGTAGGCCTCGACGACCTCTGTCTCGTTCTCTAGGTCCAGAGCCACCCCACCAACGTCGCTCTTGTGCAGAATGTCCCTCGAAACTATCTTCATCGCTACAGGAAATCCGATTCTCTTCGCCGCCCTCACCGCCTCCTCAACGCTCCAGACGGTGGAGCTCTTTGGCATCGGGATGCCCGCGGCCTCCATCACCCTTCTTGCCTCTAGAGCGTAGAGGAAGCGCCGCCCATCGGCCGCCGCGGCCGCCACCGTTTCCCGAATTCGATTTATCTTTATCGTCGGCCTTTCAGGGGTCTCCTGAGGAGCGGACAGGCCTCGTGAGTATTTATAAAGGGCACCGACGCAAGAAACCGCTTCATATGGGTCGGTGAAAACAGGGACGTCTCGTGCGCGTAGTTCCGCAATCACCCGCTCCGTTGACTCCCCGCCAAAGAGGCAGAATACGAGGGGTCTCCTTTTCTCCTGGAATTTCCTGAAGGCCTCCTCCAGGATGGGGGCGAATTCGGCTGGGTCGAGCACCGCGGTCTCGCAATATAGTGAGATTACTGCTCCGACCCTTTCCATCCCCAGCGCAGTCTCGAGAGCCTTTTTATAGTGTTCCGCGGCCGCCTGTCCCGTGAGGTCGACAGGGTTCTTTACAGAGCCGAATGAGGGCATCAGGGGCGCGAAGGCCTCCCTGAGAACCGGGAGGTCGTCGTATAGCTTAACGGCGTGCTTCTCGCACGCGTCCGTTGCAAGAACCCCGATGCCGCCGCCGTTGGTGATTATGAGTGATTCCTCAATGTCTGTGGGCTCGGCGCGGGCGAGGAACTTGCACCAGCTAAGGGCCTCGTCGACCGTTTCGGCGCGCAAGGCGCCGCACTGCTTCATTATGCACTCGAAAACCTCGTCCGAGCCTGCGAGTGAGCCCGTGTGGGAGGCGGCCGCAGCGGCGCCCCTTCTCGAGCGCCCCGACTTAATAACCACCACAGGCTTCTTACGTGTGGCTTGCCTCAGGACCCCAACGAGCCTTTCCCCGTTTTTAACGCCCTCGATATATAGAAGTATCAGTTTCGTGTCCTCCTGCCTCACCAGATGCTCGACGAGCTCGCTTTCGTCAAGATCCGCCTTATTGCCCACGGAAACCACGGCGGAGAGCCCCATCCCCTCGAGCGCGGTCTTGCCCATCATCGCGACGCCAAGGGCCCCGCTCTGGGTCACGATCGCAACCCCCCCTGGCCGGACCTTCCTTGGTCCGAACGTGGCGTTGAGAGAGGCGCGTGCGGAGTAGATGCCGAAGATGTTCGGGCCCAGAACCCTCATTCCGGCCTCACGGGCGATTCTGATGAGGCTACTCTCTTCCTCTATTCTGCCTACCTCTGAGAAACCTGAGGTGATGATGGGGATGAACCCAACGCGCTTCGACGCACAATCCCGAACTGCATCGGGAACGAACTCTGCGGGAATTGCGATGACAGCAAGGTCAACCTCGCCAGGCACATCCAGAATTGTTCTGTAGCACTGGAGGCCGAGTATCTGCCCTCCCTTCGGGTTGATGGGATACACTTTTCCCCTGTAACCGCCGCTTAGGATGTTGGCCAGAATCTTGTGGCCGATTTTGTCTGGGCTTTCCGAGGCTCCAATCACAGCCACCGCGCGCGGTTCGAACAGATGGTCGAGGCTACTGCCCGGTTCTGAATTCACGACCCTCACAGGACCCGAATAACAATCGGGATAGATGTATTTTGCCGGATGGCTCCGGGGCGGGGCTAGCCTTTCGACCCGAAGGTCATCCTCAGCTCCACGACATCACCTAGCGTTCTCCTGTCTATCTCGAACCCCATCTTTTCAAAAAGAGAGAGCATAGGGGCGTTGTCCGCCAGAACCTCCGCGGTGAACCCGTGCAATCCCTGCCTCTTCGCCAGAAGGGTGAGGTAGGAGAGCAGCTCGCGCCCCACGCCCTTCCCTTGGTAATCGTCCCTGACGACCAGAGCGACCTCGGCAGTGTGCCTGCTCTCGTCTATGCCATACTGCCCGACACCCACAATTTCCTCCCTGCCCTCGCTCTCGACAACCGCAACCAGTACCATCTCACGGGTATAGTCTATGACAACGAACTCCTGCAGCCTCTCGTGGGGCATGTCCCTTCGGGCCTGGATGAAGCGCCTGTACATGCTCCTGTCGGAGAGGGAGTAGAAGAAGTCCTTTAGCAAGGGTTCGTCCGTAATTCTGACTGGTCTGAGCAGAATCTGGATGCCCTTCTTCGTCGTCCTCCGGAGTTCCAGATGCTCCGGGTACTCCCCCCTCTTTCCGGGTATGAATGCCTGGTCCTTGTAGATAAGGTTGAGCTTCTTCGCCTCCTGAATCAGCCATGGTCTGAATTTTGGATGGGCTATCGCGATCAGGTCCATCGCCCTCTCGCGGATGTTCTTGCCGTGGAGGTAGGCGATGCCGTGCTCGGTGACGACGTAGTGAATGTCTCCCCTGGTCAGCGTCACGCCCGCCCCCTCCTTGAGGACGGGGACGATTCTCGAGAATGCACCGTTGCCGGCCGTGGACTGGAGCGCCAGGATGGCTTTTCCACCCTTCGAGAGCACAGCACCTCGCATGAAGTCCGCCTGGCCGCCAACCCCGCTATAGAATATTTTCCCGAGAGAGTCTCCGGTGGCCTGCCCCGTCAGGTCAATCTCGAGGGCGCTGTTTATGGCGGTCATGTTCCTGTTCTGTGCGATAATCATTGGGTTGTTGACATACTCCACCGGCCTGAACTCGATGATGGGGTTGTCATGAAGGAACTCGTAAGTGCTCCTCTTACCCATGGAGAAGGTGGCGACGGTCTTCCCGCGGTCTATCGTCTTCATCGAGTTGTCCACCACTCCCTCCTTCATCAGCTCCACGATGCCGTCCGTGAGCAGCTCAGTGTGGACTCCGAGGTGTTTCTTCTCACCTAAGCTTGAGAGTATCGCGTTGGGAAGGGAGCCGTAGCCGACCTGAATCGTGTCGCCGTCCCGAATCAGGTTCGAAACGTATCTTCCGATGCTCCTCGCTATCTCGTCCGAGACCTCTGGATGGTACTCCATCAGGGGCTCGTCGTGGTGGATGATGTAGTCGATGTCCTTGATATTAACGAATGTGTCGCCGTGGACCCGGGGCATGAAGGAGTTGACCTGTGCAATCACATGGTCCGCACTCTCTATTGCGGCTTTGACGATGTCAACGCTGATTCCAAGGCTCATGTGGCCGTGGGCGTCGGGCGGGGAGACCTGGACCAAAGCGACGTCCACCGGCACCATTTTCCTCCTGAAGAGCTCCGGAACAGCGGATAGGAATATCGGTGTGTAGTCCGCGTCGCCCCTGTTGACCGCGGCCCTTGTGCTCTCGCCTATGAAAAAGGAGTTGTGTCGGAAGTTTTCTTTGAACCTCTCGTCAGCGTAGGGCGCAACCCCAAGCGTCCAGACGTGGATGACCTCGGCGTCGAAGAAGGCCTTGGGGTGGGCCTCCACGTACTTTATAAGTGCCGAAACGAGGTACTGGGGCTCGCCACACCCAGTGCCGATGAAGATTCTATCGCCCGGTCGAATCAAGCTGAAGACTCTCTCCTCGGGCGCGAATTTCTCTGGGTATTTCTCCCTGAAAACGCGCAGTTGGGCCTCGTGGCGAGCTTGGTCGCCGAGGCCACCGCCTCCCTCCCCTGACACGCTGTCCCTATTGACGCTCACATAATAATACTTTCCCGGAGACCGTCCAGCGGCTAATTCGGATGGCCCCGGGGAGTCTCCGGGCTCTCCGACGGCCCACTGTCGCTCATGCTCCCCTGTCCACCGTTTTGCTGGCCGTTCCCCCGGCCCCGCTCGCCGCCACCGAACGCCTCCCTACTTCCAGTCCCAGCATCTTCTTCCTCCTCCTCTCCCTCTCCGCTGCTCGCCCCCTCTGCCCCACCCCCGTCCACCTCCCCCACCTCCTTATCTTTCTCCCCCTGCGTCTCTCCCTCCGCCCCTCTCTTTCTCTCACGCTCCGCCCGAGTCGGGCACGTGGCATTCAGACAGACCGTCCAGGGCTTCCGCCTACTGTGAAGGACGTTGACCTGGAGGTGCCCACATGCTGGGCATTTCTCCTGCAGGACCTCAATCCTTCCGCGCTGGGGGAGGGGGAAGGAGTTCCTGCATTTAGGATAATTCGAGCAGCCTGCGAAGCGCTTCCCCCTCCAGGAGCGCATCACGACCAACTCACCGGTGCCGCATTTCGGGCAGGGGCCCAGGGTGTTCTGGCTCCGTAGGGCCTCCCGGATGGCCTCACCGATAGCCTCCTTATTTCTGTCGAGCTCATCCATTACCTCGGCGAGCATCCGCCGGGACTCCTCGACAACCTCCCTCACGCTCTTTTTCCCGTCCGCTATCAGGTCCATGTCCCTCTCGAGGGCCGCGGTCATGTCGGGTCGGGTTATGTGCTCGGCGTAGCGCTGCAATGCCCTCGTCACGGCCTCGCCGGTCTCTGTGGGAACGGGGCTTCTGTCCTTCACATAGTCGCGGGCGTAGAGCTTCTGGATTATCTCGTGCCTGGTCGCCTTCGTCCCGAGCCCGAGGCTCTCCATCTCCTGTATCAGGCCGCCCTGGGTGTACCTCTTCGGCGGCTGGGTCAGCTTCTCCTTCATGTCGATTTTCAGCACCCTCACAATCTCCCCCTGCACCAGCGGCGGCAGAGCGGCTTCCCTGAGCGTCACATAGGGGTAGTATTTCCTCCAGCCGGGCTCGACCGCCCTCAGACCCCGCGCAAGGAAGGGCTGCCCGCCGATGTCAACGGTGGCGCTCGTCACTTCGGAGACGGCTTCGTCCGCCAGCGTGGCGAAAAAGCGCCTCACAACCAGCTCATATATTTTCCACTGCTCCCTGCTCAGCTCAGACCTCTGCGCTAGGTCCGTGGGGTGGATGGGTGGGTGGTCGGTTGCCTCAGTCTTGCCCCGTGTGGGCGTCAGCCTATCCTTCTTTAGAAGCTCGCCGGCCTCCTTCTCGAAATCGCTCCCGGGTCGGGCGAGCGTTTGCAGTATCGCGCGCAGGTTCTCACTCGGTGGATAGACGGTGTTGTCGGTCCTCGGGTAGCTTATGTAGCCGCTGGTGTATAGGTCCTCGGCGATGCTCATCGCCCTCGCCGGCTGGAACCCCAGAGTGGAGGCAACCGCAAGAAACTGGGTGGTGTTGAGGGGAGTCGGAGGCTTCTCCCTGCGCCTCTCGACCCTAATACCGACCACCCTGCCCGTAGTGCTGCTCCTTGCTGCGGCCACAACCCTCTCGGCTTCCTCTTTCTGTCTGTAGCGCTCTTTCGCCGACCGCACCCTGAACCTCTCGCCTGTGCTCTTCTCAAGATTGCCCTCGACCTCCCAGTACGGCTCCGGTTTGAATTTCCGAATCTCGTCCTCTCGGTCGAGAATCAGGGCGAGGGTGGGCGTCTGAACCCTCCCGACCGACAGGAAGTCCTTGCCCGTTCTGTCGGTGAGGATGGATAGGTAGCGGGTCAGAGTCGCGCCCCAGACGAGGTCGACATGCTGGCGCGCAAGAGCCGAATCCGAGAGCCTGTGGTCGACATCGCCCAGATTGGCGAAGGCGGTCCGGACCTCATTGGGGGTGAGGGAGCTGAAGCGCGCCCTCTTGACAGGTACGTCCCCACGAAATTCTCGAAGTTTCTCCAGAGCTTCCACACCGATTAGCTCCCCTTCCCTGTCATAGTCCGTTGCTACGATCACGCGGTCCACATCCGGGGCGAGTTTTCGAAGGGCGGTGACTATGCTGTGGGCGATGACGCGCTTCTTCGGCTCGATGTTTATCAGCTCCCTCGGCCTCACTCTGTGCCAGAGGGAGTACCTCTGGTCGTAGTCTAGGGTCAGGATGTGCCCCTTCAGACCGATGACAATATAGTCTGTGCCGTCCTTCGAGAAGTTGTAGATCGGGACACCGTCCAGCATTCTCCGCTCGGCCGAGTTACCTGATAAAATGGCCGCAATGCGCCTCGCCGCATTGTCCTTCTCGCAGATCACCAGAGTGGACATGCCTATTCCTTTTGGAGCTGTCCTATAGGCAGCGGGAGCCAGAAGGGAGAATTCTATTTAATGTTTATGGAGCATTAATCGAACGTTCCTTTGCATTATGCGCGTGCGTGCATACTGTGGTGACTGGAGTAACGGCCACGGCTTAATTGCTGAATCCAACCTCCCGAACTCCCAACCGCAACACGCGGATCTATCGGGTCTCTAGGAGGCGCAGTTTATCGAGAATCGCACTGAGGGTCTTTCCCGCGCTCTCGTAAAAGCGGAGGTCCGCGAGGGCGTCGAAAGGTGTGTCGCCCTTGTTGATGATAACCAGCCTCGCGCCGCTCCGTAGGGCGCAAAGGGGCATGTCGGCGGCGGGTGAGACGACGAGGGATGAGCCAACGACAATGAAAAGGTCGCAGCTCGAGGAGTGACGATAGGCCCTCTCGAGCTCCCGGCGGGGCATCGGGTCTCCGAAGTTCACCACTGAGGAAATCAGCCTCCCGCCGCAAGAGCAAAGGGGCTGACCAGGGAGAGGGGGGTCGGTCCTGTACCCCCTTCCGTGCCTCCGGTCGTCCCATCCCGCTTCTCTCTTTGACACCAGCCTGTCGCACTCCAGGCATCTCAGGAGGGTTGCGTTGCCGTGTAGCTCGACCAGCTTCTCGGGCGATATCCCGGACTTAAGATGGAGGTTGTCAATGTTCTGGGATATGAGAAGGTCTAGCTTCCCCATCCTCTCAAGCTCCACTATTGCAAAATGGCCCAGATTGGGCTCGCATTCCCACGGCGGTTTTGGCATGGGGGGAGGGGGGAGGCCCTTGTCCCTCCTCGTCCAGACGCCATCGGGTCCCCTGTAGTCTGGAACTCCAGACTCCGTGCTTATTCCTGCACCCGTGAATACCACAAGCTTTCTGGAGTCCCTTATCCACTCTGCCGCGAGCGTAACCCTCTCCTGAAAGCTCAGCTCCCTATTCATAGCGCCACAGCTCCGGGCGAGTAGAACCGGGAAAGGCCCTCAATCCCAGGTGGGGAAGGGCTGGACACCGCTCCTATCACCCTCTCGAGGCTGGCCGTTATGGATCTCTCGAAGCAACGGAGCGCCTCCTGAGCCCTTCCGGATTTCAGAAGGGCGCAGGCCTTATTGTACCAAGCGATGTCATAGGTGGGATCGATGATAGTCGCAATGTTATAGCAGTGAAACGCCTCCTCGAGTATTCCCCGGTCCATCAGGGCGTTGCCCCGGTTGTTCCACGCAATCGCAAGACCTGGATTGAGCGTGAGGGCGCGCCCGAAGCTTTCTTCAGCTTCTCTAGACCGCCCAAGTCTCCGCAGCGCCACCCCTCTCTCGCTCCAGGCGAGCTCGCTGGAGGGATTTAGGGCGAGCGCCCGTTCGAGGCACTTGAGCGCGCCCTCGGGGTCGCCGGAGTCGATGAGGGCGTGGCCCTCGTTTATCCAGGCCGCAAGATACGCATCATTGAGCTGAAGGGCCCTGTTGTAGCTCCGGATCGCGTCGGGAACCGAACCGGCCCGTAGAAGCGCGGTACCCCTATTGGTCCAGATGGGCTCGAGCCTCGGGTCGAGCTCCAGCGCCCTCTCGAAGCGCTCCAGCGCCCTCCCGTGCTCGCCCCTCCTCATGCACGCAAGCCCCTCCTCGTTGAGCGCAACAGCCTGCAGGGTCTCTTCACGGTTTGCATTGGGGCGCGGGGTGACGCAAATCCCGCAAGCCCGGCCTTCTGGGTGGGTCCGGGAGGAGGCCCCGATGGCAGCACCCACGCTGATGGCGAAATGGCTCCTGAACGCGAAATGGAGCAGGGAGGCACCCGCAATCAGGAACCCGGTGAGAGCCAGCGTCCTGTCAACCTCCCCATACATTTTATTGGACCAGAAGCCGAGGAGCTCATGGAGGGGCGCGATGGCCGCCATCGTCAGCGCGCCGGCCCAGACGGCGCTATAACGCCCCGGGACGGGCCTCTTTGATTTTATGTATATCAGGGCGAGCATCGCCAGAAGAACCGCGGCTGCCAATGAGAACACCAATGTGTCGAAGACCCATGGGGAGGGACGTAAAAGAGCATTGAAGCTCATCTGGAGAACGATCAAGAGAGGCCAAGAGAGGCCCAAAGTCAGGGGGGTTAGGAAGGCGGCGCGGGCGTCGAAATACCCAGAGTGCAGTGTGGCCGCGGAAAAGAGCAACATGATGACGATCAGGGTTACGGCTACTAATCCCCCTTCGCCAGGGGCGCCCAGGGCGATGAAAATGGTCAGGCCAAGGATGGCGGTTATCGCACCATGGATGAACATCCAGAGCTCCTGCAGACGGATGGAGGGCCCGGCCTCGCCGGCGAGACGGCGCTGGATCGAGACGGCCCCTGCCGAAGCCGCTGAAACGGGGATGAGGAGGCCGGTCAGGGGAAAGACGCTGCTCTCGAGGCTCGTGAAGAACGCAGAGAAAAGGAGGAGTTGACCGAGGAGATAGAGCCAGAGCAGTGTGAGGTGAAGGAGCCTCTTTCTGGGGAATATACTCTCAAGGAGACTTCCGCTGCTCTCCCGGACCATCACACACAACCCCTTTTACTCAGAGCGACCATTCCCGCCACAAATAATCTAATTTTTGGTACCGCCTGCACCGGGCAAACCTGAATTCTCCCTTTGATGAAAACCGCTCCAGCCGGGGGGCCCCGTTTGAGGGCCACGGCGAGCCGCGGTGGGCGCCCGGAGCCCCTGCCGACTTTTCCCGACCCGCCTCATCACCGCAACCCGCCCGAACGCCAGACGTCCGCGGTGAGGCTGCTCACTTCCGTGCCTGACCCGGTCCCCGCGGTCTGAGGCAGCCGCCCGGCCCTCCGGCCAGACCAACTGGCCCCGCCCAGCTCCGGGGGACAGCGAATCACAGTTGGGTCGGGGGTCCTGCATGGACCCGGATTCGCCGCCCTTGGCATCGGCCCGCGTATTGACGATTTCGGCGCACCCTATCGGGTGCGAGGGCACGCCAACCACCCCGCCTAGCCGTGGCCTTTCCCCGAGGCCCCGGCAATATGAGGCTTTCTGCCTTATTCAACCTTTCGATTCGCGTGGACGTTCTGTTTAAGGCCGTGAGAAACTCTTATGAAACCACACTGCGCTTCCACGTTGGGAGGGGCATGCGCATCATAATCATATGCGGCAACCCAGAATGCCGCAAAGAGTATAACGCGGAGACCGGGGACCGGGAATGGGTCTGTCCCAACTGTGGCAGGGTGAAGAGCAATGAGTACTGGCCGTTCCTAGACGCAAAACTGATGCAGGCAACGATTGACAGCAACACGGACTGGAAAAAAATGTACATGGAGCTGATAGCAAAAGCGAGGCAGATGGTCGAAGATAAGGAGGAAGAGCTGAACATTCTGAGAAGAGACCTCAGGCGATGCCAGGATCAGCTCGAGGCGGAGAGGAGCTCAAGATGTTGATTGAAGATAGAATTGTAGGGAGTCTCAAGAATTTCGCTGTCCTGCATTCCTCTCAGAACTAGGACGCGGGTGGACCGGCGAACTCCGGGTGCCGCGGAGCCCAGCGTCACCCAGCCGTCGGGCAAGTTCAAGTTAGGAAGGACAAAAACTTAATAAATCCGATATGTTTTTCGGGACATAACGATTATAGGGATTAGATATGGACGTGCGAGCTCGATGGAGGCTGGTTCTTGCCTTGTTGGCTTTTAGCGTGCTCGCCGGTTCGGGCGTCGCTTTCTATTTCACCCTCCAGCCCAGAGGAGACACGGGCAAAGTTGTCGTCAATGGGAAGGATTACTACTGGGACCGTCTCTTTCAGAGTTTTAACACCGTCCGTTTCACTGCCGGGGGCGAGAGCTACATTGGTGTGAGACTCAGCGACCTCATCAACGACACCGGCCTCAGCAATCCGGAGAACCACAGATACAGAATCAGGGGGTCGGACGGATATCAGAAGGAGCTCTCCTGGGACGATATGGTGTGTGGCTACCTGGTAAAGGAAGAGAAGAAAACCGTGTTTCCCAATCTGACGAGGAGCTTCTGGGTGCGGGATGTAATAACCATAGAGGTGATTTGAAATGAGGAGGGCAATTGCGGCGGCGGGAGCGGTGGCGGTCGTCGTTGTTGCTTTGGCTCTCGCGCTGGCTCTCCTACCAAGTAAAAAAGAGGGGGGCTCTGGAGGCCACTCGGAGCCGGCGCTGATGGTTAATGGCAGGGAGATGAGGTGGGAGAGCTTGGAGAAACTCGAGAAAAGAGTTGTATCCGGCACGGAGGGCGTTGCTCTCAGCGCCATCATAAACAGCTCCGGCGTGGCCATGCCCCGGAACCACCAGTACAGGCTCATTGCGTCCGATGGCTACGCGAAGAATGTGACATGGGACGACATGATGGAGGGCATTGTTGTAAGGGTAGGTGAAGGAGGGAACAACACCCTTAAAACGGTTTTCCCATCACTACCGAAGCGGTACAGCGTGAGGGGGCTTGTTGAGATTCAGGTGATAAAAACGGACACACTGCGAGTGTGCGGCAGGGAGTACACCTGGGAGCAACCATTCGACAATATGTTCGAAAGCGTGAGCATCCACGGCTTCAATGGCGTGCGGCTGAGTGACATAGTGAATCACAGCGGTCTAACTAAGCAAGCCCAGCACACCTACACCTTAATAGCCGGCGATGGATATAACATCACAGTGGGCTGGGGGGATATGCTCTCTGGCGCCCTCGTGCTCGATGGCCACAGGACAGTGTTCGGAACGCTCCCTGCTGAATATTATGTAACGGGACTAATTGAAATCCAGGCGATACCATCAGGATGATGCGAAAAAATAATTATAGGGATGTTGGATATGGCCGAGGCAAAAGAGGAATCGGGGGTGAATGGAATGGGAAAGGGCGAGTGGGGTGCGATTCTAGCGGGCGTGGTTCTTTTCGGATCTGTCTGGGGGATGCTTGAGTGCGTTCTGGGGGCCTTGAAAATCCCGGGTCCTTTATCAATCGTCCCGATGGGAGCGGTCCTCGCAGGATTCTTCGGCCTAGGCTTGATGGCCCTCTCCCGCAGAATCTATGGTATTCCGATGATGCAGCTCGCAATAGGAGTTGTTGCTGGATTCATAAGGCTTTGGGCCCCGATAGGAACATGCGTGATATGCTCTGCGCTTGCAATAGTCGCCGAAGGTATGGTCTTCGAGCTGATATTCAACCGTCCCCTCTTTAATATCGCCAAGAACTCTTCCTCGCCCCTCCTCGACACCAATTCGCTCGCGCTGGTTGGAGCGCTATCGGGTTATGCGATATACGTGACTGGATATTTGTTCACCCAGTTCTTCACCCCGATTGTGGCACCGCCCCACGAATTCAACCCCTCAAGCTTCGTTGCAGTCCTTCCACTGATATTCGGCAGGGGATTCTTTGCGGCGATTACTGGAGCAGCGGCTCTGCCACTTGCAATCAAGGCCGCGAGCGCGCCCCTCCTACAGATGGACATGTTGACCATTCGGAAGAAGCTCTACTACCCTGTGGCAATGACTATCTCGGCCCTGTGCTGGGGCATGGTCATTGTTTTTGTATGAGGCTTGTGTGGGCTCTGAACCAACCGACGGAAGGATAGAGAGGGAAGAGTCAGGGTCTTTAGTTTTATTATCGTGTCCTGTGGCCGCATGCTGGGCAGAGAGTCCACTCGGGCTCAAGCGCCTCGCCGCACGAGGGGCACCTTAGACCGCCGCTCGGCCTTTTCGCTTGCCCCTCCGCAACCGCGGGTCCTCCCCCAGCCCGGCCCGCTACCCCTCCCCCAACTCCTCCCAGCGCCGCCCTCGCCTCCATCGCAAACTGCATCGCCGCCTCCCCGTCGCCTTCCTTTATGAAGTCGCGAGCTAGCTCGAGCTTCTCCATTGCGGCCGAGACTTGCGCCGCTCCCTCCGGGTGCTTCTCGAGATGCTCCGCGAGCGCGTCCTCGACCTCGGCGACGAGCTTCTTTGCGTCCTCGAGAAGCTCGTCCCCTTCAGAAGGCCTCGCGGCC
>JAWCLH010000040.1 GCA_038851035.1 Thermoplasmata archaeon | reverse complement strand
GGGTTTTGGGTCGGGTCTTCGCATCTGCATAGGAAATGGAGGTTCTAGGATTCGAATCTTTCGGTGGGTAAGAGCTCCTATAAGAATTCTTCGGTTGCATTAGGTTCACTTACTATTCTGCACCGCCCCCATCCACCACCAATGAATTATTATATCACGGGCAAATTCTCCCCCCGGAGGTCTGAAGGTGGGCGAGGGAAGGTACAGGTGCACCGTCTGCGGCTACGTATACGACCCGGCGAAGGGCGACCCGGACAGCGGCGTCGCTCCCGGCACACAGTTCGAGCAGCTCCCGGCCGATTGGCGCTGCCCGGTCTGCGGGGCTGACAAGGACTCGTTCGAGCCGGCCTGACGCGCGCGGGAGGCCCGGCGCGGCATGAGCCCATGGCAGGGGGAGGGAGAGAAAACGGGGCCGTGCCGGATTTCGGCGCGCTGGGGGCGCGGCGGAGGGACGGCTCGCGCCCCGGGAGTCGTGCTGAGCGTCGAAAATGAGACACGGAGGAATTCGGGATGACTGCGGTGGAGCTGAAGAGCGGGATATACTGGGTCGGGGCGGTCGACTGGGACCTGCGCAACTTCCACGGCTACTCGACAAACCGCGGCACGACCTACAACGCCTACCTCATAATGGACGAGAAGACAGTCCTCGTCGACACCGTGAAGAGGCCCTTTTTCGACGAGATGCTGGAGAAAATTCGCGAGCTGACCGACCCGTCGAAAATAGACATCGTCGTCGCGAACCACGTCGAGATGGACCACTCGGGCTCCCTGCCCGAGGTTCTGGCGCTAGCCCCCCGCGCGGAGCTCGTCTGCTCCCCGCAGGGCGAGAGGGGGCTGGCGCGCCATTTCAAGGAGCTCCGGAGGTTCAAGGCGGTCAGGACGGGCGAGTCCATAAGAATCGGCCGCAGGAGCCTCGTTTTCCACCAGATGCCCATGGTCCACTGGCCCGACTCGATGGCCACCTACATACCGGAGGAGGCGCTCCTACTTCCCAACGACGCCTTCGGCCAGCACATCGCCTCGGCCGCGCGCTTCGACAACTGCATCGAGTGGGGAATTCTGAGGGAGGAGGCGGCGAAGTACTACGCCAACATCGTCCTGCCCTACTCAGAGCAAGTCAGGAATGTGCTCGGCGCGCTGCGCGGGCTGAAAATCGACATGATCGGCCCGAGCCACGGCGTGATATGGAGGAGCAGGCTCAGGGAGATTCTGGCCGAGTATGAAAAGTGGAGCTCTCAGAGGACCGACGCAAGGGCCGTCATCGTCTACGACACGATGTGGGGCTCGACGGAAAAAATCGCCCGCGCTCTGCAGAAAGGCCTTGAGGAATCCGGCGCTCCGGTCGCGCTCCGCTGCCTGAGGTCGTGCCACATCTCCGACGTGATGACCGACGTCCTTGAGTCGCGTCTCGTGCTCGTCGGCTCGCCCACTCTGAACAGTGGCCCGATGCCGACAGTTGCGGCCTTCCTGAGCTACATGAGGGGCCTGAGGCCCGCTGGCAGGCTTGGGATGGCCTTCGGCTCCTGCGGCTGGGGTGGACAGGGGGCCGGGGAAGTCGAGACCGTTATGAAGGCCCTAGGCTGGGAGCTTCCGGAGCCCGCGATAAATGTAAGATGGGTCCCGGGCCCGGAGGAGCTGGCCTCGGCGCGCGAGGCGGGCCGGAGGCTCGGCGCCCGGCTTAAGGAGACCGCCTGAGGCCCCTGCTTCCCAGCCCGGCCGGTCGCACGAGAGGCCCGGACGGACGGAGCGGTAGCGGAAATAAACGGTGAGGAGGGGGCAGGGCCGAGGGTTCGAGCAGAGGAAGCGGAAATGGTGGTGATGCAAATGGACCTCGAGAAATACGGCACGAGGGAGATATTCCTATCGGCGATTAGGAGCGAGATGGAGGCGAGGGAGTTCTACAGGGCCCTCGCCGCGCGTGTAAAGAACGCCTACCTGAAGGGAAGGCTCCTCTTCCTCGCCTCAGAGGAGGAGAAGCACCGGAGGCACCTGACGCGCCTCTACAGACAAGAATTCGGGAGGGGCAGGATTCCCGTGCCGGAGACCTCGATTGTGCCGATGCCGGCGCTCCGGGTTCCGCGGGCGACCGAGCCCATCAGCGCCCTCATCGAGGCCGCGATGGAGGCGGAGAGGGCGACCTCGGACTTTTACGCATCGCTCGCGAAGCGCTTCGAGCCCGACAGCGCGCAGGCCCGCGCCCTGACATACCTCGCGCAGATGGAGCTGGGCCACCACAGTCTCCTCGAGAGCGAGAGGGAGCTCATGGCCAAAGAGGAGTGGTTCGCAACCGAGTGGCCAATGATGCACGCCGGTCCCTGAGCTCGACAGCAATTGGGGGTTGGGCGTGCCCCACCTCAACAACAATCTGGGCCGGGATGTGGGATGGGGCGCTGGCGAGGGGGCATTCCTGACGGAGACTGAGGTGCGCGCGGCTTGCTTCCACGCCTAGGAGCCTCACTTCCTCCTGCGCAGAAGGGCTAGGGAGGCCACAACGCAGAGCGCGAGGAGGCCTAGCACGGCCTCGAAGCCCGGCATCTCCATCCAGCCCGCACCCCCGACCGTCAGCTTCTCTTTGGCAATGTTGTCGGCCTCGTTGCTCTCCACGACCAGGTCGTCCGGGTCGACGACGAAGCGCAGGTTGTGCGGCCCCGCGCGCGCCAGCCATGTGAATGTCACGGTGTAGTTCTGGCCGCCCGCCACCCTGTCCAGCCTCTCGTTTCCCAGAATCGTCTTGTCCTCGTAAAACCTGACGACCACGTTCTCCACATTGACCTCCCCGACGTTCAGGACTGTGACCTCGACCGTCACGACCTTGTTGGCCTTCGGGCTCCTTGGGAAGTAGACGATGTTTGAAATCACCAGATTGGCCATCCTGATGTCGACGACGAGCTTCAGCGAGTCCGACACCCCTCCCTCGGAGTAGGCGGTGACGAAGAACTCGACGGTGGAGCCGTTAGTGCCCGGAGGGATTAGAAGTTCGAGCGTTATCTTCTCCATCATCGTGGCATTCAGGGGCATCCGGTTGTTCTTCTCATAATTGACGTCCCTGAACTCGGGCTGGGGCCAGTCCCTCGGGAGACCGGTGGTCTCGAAGGTCAGTGTGTCGAAGCCGTTGCCCTTGTTCTTCCCGATAATTGTGTAAATCACCTTCTTTCCCGGCACACCGGTCTGTTTGGAGAGCGTTGTCGTGATGTCGATGTCGAAGACCTGGTTGATGGTCAGGCCGAATATTATCGGATAGGTGTTGCCGTCCTTGTCCAGAATTCTGCCCCTGAGCTCATAGACCCCCGCAAGCGAGCCCACGGCAGTGGTCAATATTGCGTTGAAGGTCAGCCCGCTCCCGGGCTCGAGGTAGAGGCCCTCGACCGCGCTGATGAGTGTGCCGTCGCTCCTCTCGTAGGTCAGGGACCAACCCACTGGCAGCTCCGAGGCCCCGAGGCGCACCTCCTCCGCACCATTCCCGAGGTTGGATATTGTGACCTGATAGGTCGTTTTTTCTCCGGGATAAATCGCCACCATCTCGGGCGCGCTCGCGACCCTGATGTTGTGAACCTGCTTGACAATCGTGGTCGTGACACAGTCCGCGGAGACGGTCTTCTCTGGGTTGAAGCCGTTGACCCTGACAACAAGCCGTGAGCCCGCGACGGCGTCGGGTGGCGCCACTATGGTCAGCACGACCTGCTTGGTCTCCCCGCCCGCCACGCCTACGGCGTTGGTGTCGAGCGAGGCGATCCAGTCACCCGCGCCCGAGACAATCTCGAGGATTATTATCACTGTGCCGGCGACGTTGCCATAGTTCGAGACCGAGAGGGTGTATGTAGTCGAGTTGCCGGGGTCCACGAAATCCTCGCTCTTGTCCGGTGTGATTACTATATACATGAAGGGAGTAACGATGGTGTGCGTCGCGATGGTGTCCTTGACGCTGGGCTCTGCCACGCTCCGGCCCGTGACCGTGACTATTCCAACCTCGTCCGAGACCGCATCGGGCGGGGGCGTCACGGTCAGCGTGACCATCGTGTTCTCTGAGGGCCTCAGCCTGACTTCGGTATAGTCCAGCTCGTACTCCCACATCGGCGGCCCCGCTGTAGTCAGGTTCACCCTCTCCTCAACGTCGCCTATGTTGGCCACCTGAATCATATAGTGCGTAGGCACGCCCGCGGCTGTGGTCTGGGTTGGGTTGGGGCACTTCATTAGAATTCTGTGGTCCACGACTAGATAGACCCTGAACGAAACGGTGTCGTTCTTCATTGGGTTCATCATTGATGTAGCGTTTACCGTGACCATTATATATTCGTTGGCAACTCCCCTCGCCGGCCCGCGGACGAAGACCTGTATATTCCTGACCTCCTGCGCCTCCATCTCCATCTCCTTGTAGCGCTCGTCCAAATAGACCTTCCAGCCATCGCCCTTGTAGTCCTTGCCTATGCCGCCCACCTTGTCGTAGAACTGGGCGCTGATGCCCAGGAACATCGTGTCGTTCTGGCCGCCCATGTTCCTGACAGTGATGTTGGCGCTCTTGGTCTCGTTGGGATGGACGTACATTATCTTCGCCATCTCCTCTGGCTTCATCGTGAGCTCGACGCCGTAGCTAAAGGCGAACTTGTAGTAGATCTCCCTGTTGCCGTCGCGGTTCGAGACCCACGCTACGTGCAGGCTATCCTCGGGGTCAACGGCGATTTCCGGGTCTCGGTCGTCCCCGGGCGACTGGGTGAGCTTGACCGGCGTCAGGGTGTCATTCTCGCGGTTGGGCTTTATTTGAACATAATAGAGCTCCTGGTCTGAAGAATCGCCCCAGATGACGTAGACGTTTAGCTTGCTGTCCACACAGACATCTCCATAGTCGAAGGAGGTCGTGCTAAGAACGATGTCATTGGTGAGTTTGTTGCCGTCGTTGTCGAGCTTGGTGTAGTAGAGGGTCTTGACCGCCGCGGTCGAGGAGGCCTGGACCATATGGATTGCGCCGTCCCAGCCGAACGCTAGCTTGGGCAGGGGCGAGTTCCAGCCGCTGCCCGCCACGGGCGACTCGACCCTGTGGGGAGAGACCTCGAGCACCGCCTCCGCACTGAACCTGGTGTGGAATAGCCCCGTCGAGGACCAGCTCTTCGAGAATATGTGGGGCTTGTCCTTCTTGTCAACTCCAATCGTCACACCCTCGCCCGAGGTGGTCGAGAGGTAGCCGGTGTGCAGGTTGAAGTTGGCGTCCACATAGGCCATCTCGATTCTCTCCGAGCCCTCGTTCTCGTAGCCCAGATAGGCCCTGTTGTTCTTCCCGACCGCGAGGCCGACGACGTGCGGCATCGAGGCCATCGGGGCCAGGTTTATCGGCGAGCAGAGCGGGTTCCCGTTGGAGGCGAACTTCTGGTACATCGGCCCGTAGAGCGAGTTGGTCGTCCAGACGACGTGGAAGCACTCCTGACCGTCGATGCCGATTCTCTCCGTCGGCTGGCCGCAGTGCTGGGTCGGCATCGGCGCCTGCACCACTAGCTTCTCGGTGAAGAGCTCGTTCCCGTATCTGTCGATTTTCTTGTAGTAGTGCCCGCCCGAGCGGTACCACATAACGTGCGAGAAGCCGAAGCTGTCGGTAACAAGCGTGGGGTATCCGTCGTCGGCCGGGTTGTTGGTCAGCCTGAAGTCGTCCTTCCAGTAGAGACCGTCGGCGGTCGCCATCGGCCTACCCCCAGCTGGTCCCTCCGGAGTGCTCCGTGACTCCGGGAGCTGCGCCGTCGCTCCGGCCAGTCCAACGGTCAAGAAACCCGCTATCAGCAGCAACGCCACCGCTCTGCGCACGCTAATCCGCCTCCTATTCGTTTGTATCAACTATATTATGCTGTTATATAAATTATTAATTGTAAAATGGTTCAAATCCACATTTAAGTTTTGGGGTGGGGGCGCCCCAGGAATCCCCGGGAGCCTTCCAGAACCGCCCGGGCCTCCGTTCTCCCGGGCCGGCCGCAAGAATTTGGTTCCCGCGCGGCCCCTCGCCGAGACGGAGGCCGCCCCCGGACCCATCGCCCCGGAAAGGTATACCAATGACTATTTACCACCCGGAGCCTTTATCTATTCGGATGCGGAACCTGACGGCCCTCCTCCTGACCGTGCTCTCGCTCAGCGGCGCCTTTGCCCCGCTCGCAAACTGGGCGGCTCCGGCTCCTGACCCCGGGCGGCTGGACCCTGTCCTGCTCGCGGCGCTCGGCTCGGGGGCCGAGGAGCTGGACGTCATCGCCCGGTTCAGGGAGCCCCTCCTCCCCTCCGATGTTCAGGAGGCCCGCACCTGCGGTCTGGAGGTCCGGCATGTGTTCAAGGCCCTTCCTGCGCTCCGCGCCTTAGGTCCCCCCGAGGCCGTGGCGCGCCTGAGCCTCTGCCCCCGGCTCGTCTGGGCCGAGCTCAACGAGCCCCTTCAGTACTTCATGGACGTCTCACTCAAGACCATCAACGCAACCATGGCCTGGGACACCCGCGTCCTCTCCGCCGACGGCTCGGAGCACCCCGGCATAGACGGCACGGGCGTGACAGTGGTCGTGCTCGACAGCGGCGTGGATGCGGGCCACCCGGACCTCGACTACGGCACCAAGACCATAATGAACCTGAAGTCCGACGGCGACCTGACCTGGACCGAGATGGAGAACAGCGACACCTCCTCCGGCCACGGGACCCACTGCGCCGGGACTGTTGCGGGCACGGGCGAGGCCTCGGGAGGGGCCCGCTCGGGCGTCGCGCCGGGCGCCCGCCTCATCGGCCTGAGCACGGGCGAGGCCGTCTCGATATTCAACGCCCTCGGGGCGCTCGAGTGGGTCTACGAGCACTCTAGGCCCGGGGCCAACCCGCACAACATCAGGGTGGTCAGCAACAGCTGGGGCACCACCAGCGAGTACGACCCCGAAGACGCGATCGTGCAGCTCTCGCAGAAAATCACATACGAGAACAACGTGGTCGTGGTCTTTGCGGCCGGTAACGAGGGCGAGAACGACCATGACGGCTCCACAAGGACCACCAACCCATACTCCCTGACGCCCTCCGTCATCAGCGTCGCCGCGACGGAGAGGGAGGGGGGAGGCATCGCCGACTTCAGCTCCAGGGGGCTCGCCTCCGACAACTTCACCTGGCCGGACCTAGCGGCCCCGGGCGTGGGAATCTGGTCGGCTCAGGCCCGCAGGACCCTCATCACGGCGATGAGGACGCAGGACGGGGACATGTACTACATGGCAATATCAGGGACGTCGATGGCGACGCCGCACGTCTCCGGCGCGGTGGCGCTGCTCTGGCAGGCCTGCCCCTCGATGCGCGTCTCCGAGCTGCATGACGACTTTCAGGGCGGGGGGCAGTATGACAATGCATCCTACTGGAGCGACCCGCAGACCCGGATGCACGAGTCAGAGGTGATTCTGAAGCTCACCGCCCACTACATCGCGCCCTCGGACGACAACGGCGTTCCCGAGAACGGGTCAGCCTCGCTGGAGGGAAGGAGGCACGACTTCGCGCAGGGCTACGGGCTCATAAATCTGCACAGGGCAGTCGGGCTCGCGCTCGCGCTCGAGCAGCTAAGGAGGCAGGAGCCGGGGGCGACCGTGCTCGACGCCTACCACGCTTTCACGGGGATGTTCGTCAACAGGACCGTGTGGCGACCGACCGACACTCTGCAGGCCTCGTGGAGGGGCGAGTGGGCGCGCTTCGACGGCTCCAACGGCTCCGTGACCTACACGAGCCAGGTCCGCTCCCTCTTCATCCCCCAGGGGGCGAGCTCGCTCGTGCTCGAGATGCAATACGTCGCGGTCAACCTGAAGGAGCGCTACGCGGGCACGCTCGGAATCCGCGTCGACACCGACGGCGACGGCTCGCCCGACTATACGGGCTCCACCGCGCCCACCGTGACGGGGACCAGACGCGAGGAGATTCAAATCCAGGGCGGGGACTTCTACATCGGCGTGGATGTGGTCGGGCAGGGCTTTGCGCTAAGGTACAGGCCCCGGTTCCCGCCAGGGTCGTCGGAGAACCAGTACTGGGAGGTCATGGTCGAATATTCCATAACCGCCACGCTGGTCTTCGCCCCGCCCGTGAACCTCACGCTCGACCACCGCGACTACAACCCGCGCGTGGTCCAATGGGACTTCGGACCGCCCTCCGCCGGTCATGGAGGGGGCGAGATATACATCGAGAGGCCGTACTATGACCTAGCCCTGGTCGCCCCGCCGAAACCGCCGGCAAGGCCACCCGCGCCCACGCCCGGCTTCCCCCTCTGGCTCGCGGGGCTGGTGCTGGCGCTCCTCGGCGCCGGCCTGGGATACCGGGAGCTCAGGAGGCGCGGCCTCGCGGCCTGGTGGCGCGCGCCCCGCGCCAGCCGGCGTGGCTGAGGCCGGGCCCTCCCGCTCATCTCAGCTCCGCCCGCTACCACGCCGTCCCATACGGCTCCCCTCCCCCCCTCCCCTTATGTCAGGCTTCCCTTCACCACCCGCTCCCGCTCTTCTCACCGCCGCGCCGCTTCTCTCATCTCTAGACCCAGCTCTCCTCTTCCCATCCTTCGCTTTTCCCGTCTCCCCGCGCGCCTCGGCCCCGGCGCGCTCCCGCGGGCTAGCCCTCGCTCTCAGCGCCGCCAGCAGCGTCACCTCCGCCACCACCAGCGCCGCCACCGCCGCCAGCGCCCAGTTGTAGCGCTCGAGCCAGACCCTCTCGACCCTGAAGCTCCTGACCAGAATTGCGCTGTTGTCGCTCTCGTTGAGCTCATTGATTCTGTTCCACGGGTCCGCGGTGAAGCCCAGCTCGTTCCTGCCCTCGACGGGAACCCAGATGAACGCAACAGTCCGGTTCGCACCGGCGGGAATGTCCCCCAGCTCCTCCACAAGCCTCAGCGCCCCGTTCTTTCTGTAAGCGAGCTGGACCGCCCGCGCCTCCGCACCGCCCCCATTCTCCACCACGACCTCAACCCTCACCGGCCTCCCAACCTCGGCCTTCCCGATAGGAGCCACCCCGGCGATTCTCAGCTCCGGCCGCAGCACATTGACCCTGACCAGCGCGACCTCCGCGCCGTCCGGCGCGAACCTCGCGCAGATTGTCGCATCCGCAGCGCTCTCGCGCGCTCCCTGCGGCACGAAGACCACCGCCCTCAGCGCCACCCGGCCCTGCGGCGGAACCTCCACGGCCGCCACCTCCCCGCCCGGCGCACCCCTGAAAAAGGCGCCCTCCCAGCCCTCCGGAAGGCCCGTCATCTCCAGAACCACCCTCTCACGCGCATTGCCCCTGTTCAGGAGCCAGACCTCGAAGACCGCCGGCCCGCCCGGCTCGCAAGCCGCGGTCCCGTTGAGAACCTCGAGCCCGATGCCCCGGACGACGCTCACATCTGCGACAGCGCTCAGCTCATACCGCCCCCCGCCGCCGTCGAAGAGCTCGCCCGTGAGCCCGTAAGTCCCGGCCAGCGCCCCCTCGCATGCCTGAACGGTTATGTAGAAGTGGACCGAGCCGCCCCTCGCGACGGCCAGCACCGAGCCCTCCCCCAGAGGCGCATTGTCCAGCGTCTCGACTCTCAGGCCCCAGCCCTCCGGCGCGGTGAATTTCCCGAGCCGCACCGCGTCGTCACCATTGCCCCGGTTCAGAACGCTCACGACATACGTCGTCATGCCGCCCGGGGCGAGCGGGGCATCCGGCGGCGCCACCGAGACCGAAAGCGCCCTCTCCTGCGCCACGACCGCCCTGACGGTGCACTCGGCAAACGCAACTCCGCCGCGCTCCCGGCAGACCACCCTCACGGCACACCCGGCGCCGGCGATCGCGTCCGCGGGCGCGGAGACCGTGAGGACCGCGTCCCTCCACTCCCCGCCCCTCATCCCGAGCGCCGGCGGCTCCACGGTGGCGCTCCAGCCCTCCACGGCGGGCTCCGCCCCGAGCCCGAACTCGACCTGCTCCGGGCTGTTCCCGATGTGCGATATCGTCAGCGCAAAGAACGCTTCACCGCCCGGCGCGACGGCGGCGCTCGGGGGCGAGGCCTCGAGCTCGAGTTCTATTGCCCTGCTCACCACGGTCCTCAGGGAGACCGCGTCCCTGATTTCCGGGTTGCTCCTGAGCCAGCCCGTGACTGTGCAGATGGCCATCGAGCCCGCCTCGGCCCAAGGGGGCGGGGCGACGGTCAGAAAGACCTCCGCGAGCTCTCCGGCCCCGAGACCCTCGATGGAGCCCCTGTCCAGCGAGACGCCCCACTCGGGCGGGCCCTCCGCCCGGAGCTCAATGTCCTCGACTCCGCTGCCCGTGTTATGCACGATGACTGCGTGCAGGGCGCTCCCCCCCGGCTCCGCGAGGAGGGGCTCCCCCGACGCGTTCAGGCAGATGCCCTCGCTCGTGATGTACCAGCTCCGCAGGGAGACGGTGCTCACCCTGAGGGGGGCGCTGACCGAGCGGCACGCCACGCTGATGTCAACGAAGTCCCCGGGCCTCCCGCTCCGGGGGGCCGCGAGCGACATTCCGACCTGCTTCATTTCAAAGGGCCCGAGCTCCACGGACTCCTCCGATAGGGATACGGCCCAGCCCTGCCTGCCGTGGCTCTCGAGGGCGATGCTCAGGAGGGCGGTGTCGTTGAACGCGCCCGTGTTGAGAACCGTCAGGTTGGCCCATTTAGTCTCGCCGGGTCGTATCAAGTTGAGCCCGCACTGCTCCTCGGGAATCATAAATAGTCTGACACCCGAGGGGTCCGCGTATTTGTAATATAAGTCCCACCGGCCGTCCCTGAGGGCCCTCCAGACGATGTGGAGGCCACCGTTTCCGTCCGCGGAGATTCGCGGGTCGGTGTCCGGGCCGTCGCTGAAGGTGAGCCTGACCGGGCTCAGGGTCTCGTTCTCGTTGTTCCTCTCGATTCGAACATAGTAGAGCTCGCCGTTCCCGGCGTCGCCCCAGACAATGTACACGTTTCCGGCGGGGTCGGTGCATAGGTCGCCGTAGTCCGCGGCGGACGTGGAGATGGTGATGTCGTTCACAAGCTTCACCCCCGACCGGTCGAGCTTTGTGTAGTATAGGTTCCTCTGCCCCGAGAGCGCGCTCGCCTGAAGCAGATGAATCGCCCTGTCCCGTCCGATTACAAGCTGTGGCATCGGGGCCTTCCACGCGTTCCCCGGGACCGGGATCTCAACAATGTGCGCCGCGACCTCGAGGCTGCCCTCCGGGCTCAGGCGCGTGTGAGATAGATATCCGTTGCTGATGGAGGAGCGGGTGATGACGTGCAGAGACCCCTCGCCGTCGGCGCCCAGCACCACGCCCTCGGCGGAGGATGTCACCATGTAGCGACTGTGGACGTTGAAATTTGCGTCCACCCACCCGAGCTTCACGCTGTCCCCGCCCTCGACCTCGTGGGCGAAGTAGGCGGTGCGGTTCTTTCCAACCGCAACGGTGAGCACATGGGGCATGTTGTCAATGCCGGAGAGGTTGACGGGCGGGCAGAGCGCGCGGCCGTCGCCATCGAATTTCTGGTAGTAGAGGTGATACCAGTTTTCTCCCCTCCAGACGTAATGGAGGCTCCCCCCAGAGTCGATCCCTGCCCTCTCGAGCGGCTGGCCGTTGTGCTGGGTGGGCAGGGGGGCGCTGACGATGAGCTTTCCGGAAAAGACCTCCCCCCCCAGTCTGTCTATTTTTTTAAGATAGTGCCCGCCTCCGCTGTGCCAGCACACGAAGCACCAGAGGCCACTGTAATCGAGAATGACCGGGGCTTGCTCCTCGGCACTGTCGTTCGTGAGCTGCACGTCATCCCGCCAGTAGAGGCCGCCCTCGTCGAGCATGTCCCGGGGGCCGGCGGCGCAACCTCCGTCCCTTTTATCCCAGCATGAGACCGCCTCACCCGCGCCGCCGGACGCGAGAAGCAGGAGAGCAAACAAGAGAGGCCAACCCTTCTCCAGACCCGCACACCCCGCATCATCATCCCCGGTCCATTATTTCTTTTTTTCCCGCCGGGCGCAAAGTATATATCGTCAGCCGCTCGCCCCCGGCAGCCCCCGACCGCACGCGAGCCTGACCAGAGTTCCTCCTCCCACCCTCAACCTTTAAGCCCTCGTTCTTCCATGCGGACGGGGCCTATGTCGGCGGAGAGATGGAGGGCTGTCCTCTACGACCTCGGCTGCGGGCTTGACGCAAGACCGGTCGTGGACTTCGTCCGGAGCACCTTCGGACCCGCGCTCTCGTGCTCTGTCCGCCGCCTCATACCCGACAGCGAGCTCGGGAGGCTCGCGAGAAAACTCCTGAGGCTCAGAATTCCAGACCCGGGCAGAATCGGGACCTGCGCGGACTACGGCCCTCGCGAGCTCGCGGCGATGACGAGAATTCTCCGCGGCGAGGGCTCCCCCGAGGACAGGACCTCCCTCCCGCTCTCGGGTACAGGCCTGATGGCTCTTTTGGCCGGCGAGCTCGGCTCCCGTGTATACCGGCCCCGGAGCGCTCACATCGTCCTGACCTCGCTCCTCCCCTTGACATGGGACAGTGCCGACTGCCGCTACCACGCGCGCAGCTTGCTCTGCGGCTTCCCGTCCATCGTGTCAACAACGGGCGCGGTCGAGGGCCCGGCAAAACCCCGGGGCTACTATATCGCGCGCATGACGGGCCTGAGCGACGAGGATGCCCGGAGGAAATACATCGGCCGCTTCCTCGACCACGACGACCCGCGAATGCCGCAGGTGGTCTGCGGGCTGGCGGCGCAGGCGGTTTTCTATTTCATGACAGGCGAGCCCTTCTGCGATCGCGAGGGCTGCAGGCTCTTCAACGCCCACTGGCAGGAGCAGCTCGTGGAGGCGCAGGTGACCCGAGCCGCGTTCTGCGAGCAGCACTCGAGGCGCCTCCGGGAGCTCTCTGGTAGGAGAAACGACCGGGGCGCGCGGGGTTCGGGCCGGAGACCATGAGCGACTTCGACGTCATCGTGGTGGGCGCGGGCCCGGCGGGCTGCTGCGCCGCCAGGAGCGCGGCCCTCTCGGGCGCCCGAACGCTGCTGCTCGAGGCCAGGGACGACATCGGCGTCCCAGTCCGCAGTGCGGAACTCCTGCCCTCTCTCCCATTCCTCAAGGCAGCATTTCCGAGGGCGAAGTGTCTCGAGGAGCTCCTAGACCCGCCGGGCGAGTGCATCTCACTCGTGATCGAGAGCGCCGCGCTCGTCCCCCCATCGCGCAGGTCCAGAAGGCTCGCCTTCACCGGCTTCGCCCTCTGGAGGGCCCGGTTCGACAGGCACCTCGCGCGGCTGGCGAAGGAGGCGGGAGCAGAGCTCAGGACTTCCAGCAGGGTCAGGGGGCTGGCCCGCGGCCCGGGCGGCGAGGTCCGCGGCGTCGAGACGGACGAGGGCGAGCTCGAGGCTCGCGCTATCGTCGGCGCGGACGGGCCGATGTCCGCCGTCCGGCGCTCGCTCGGGGCGGGGGCCCCTATCCTCCATCCTTGCCTCCAGTTCACCGCCGCGGGCGACTTCGGGCGCGAGGCACGCTTCTTCTATGGCCCGGATTTCCCCGGGGGGCACGGCTGGCTGGTGCCGCGCGCGGGCGGGGCGAACATAGGCATAGAGCTCGGGCCCGGCCGAAGCCTCAGGAGGAGGCTCGAGGCTCTTCTGTACGCGCTCGGCGTCGCCGAGAGACCGAGGGCGGAGACCGAGGGCTTCCTGCCGGTCTCGGGGCCGGTCCCCGGTGCGGCCTCGGGCAGGGTGCTGCTTGCGGGCGACGCCGCGGGCCAAAACCTCCCCTTTCATGGCTGGGGCCTCGCGACGGCCGCGATATGCGGGAGCGTGGCGGGCCGGGCCGCGGCGGCTATCGCGGCCGGGACGGGAACCTCCGCAGACTACGACAAGCGATGGAGGCTCGAGGCCGGCGCGGCGATTCAGGCCTCGCTCGTGATGCGCAGGAGGCTCGAGGTCGTTTCCCGGAGCGCCCTGACTCTCGAGCTCTCGGTGCTCTTCGGCCTCGAGCCCTTTGGGCGCGCTCTGGACCCCCTCTCGCTGCGCTGAGGCCCGCGTCGCAAAGCATTTATGGCCATAACAGAGTAGACGTCAAGCTGGTTATATGATCGAGATAGACGGCTCGAGGGGCGAGGGCGGGGGCCAGATCGTCCGACTCGCGGTCGCGGCCGCCGCCGCCACGGGGGTCGAGCTCAGGGTCGTCAACATCCGCGCCCGGAGGCAGAACCCGGGCCTCGCGGCCCAGCACGTCGCGGCAGTGTCGCTGGTGGCGGAGATGTGCGGGGCGCGGGTCGATGGAAACTCTGTGGGCTCGTCGACCCTGACTTTCAGGCCCGGCCCTCTCAAGGGCGGAGACTTCAGGGCCGACGTGGGGACCGCGGGGAGCATACCTCTGGTGCTCCAGTCCGCGATGCTCGCCGCGGCGTTCGCGCCCTCCGAGGTGTCCCTGCGCGTCACCGGCGGCACCGACGTCCGGAGGTCCCCCTCCGCCGATTACATTATCAACGTCCTCTCGCCCCTCTTGGCGAAGATGGGCGTGGGGGCGGAGGTACAGACCGTGCGCAGGGGGCACTACCCGCGCGGCGGTGGCGAGATGAGGGCTCTCATCAGGCCCGCCAAACCCTCGGCCTTCAGGGTCGAGGGCGCGGGGCGGCTCGAGGCGCTCGGGGGGAGGGCGCACGTGGTCGGTCTCCCAGCCGACATCGCGCGAAGGATGCGCGAGAGCGCCCTCAAAGAGGTTCAGTCGCTCCCCGCGCCAGTGAAGGTCGAGGAGGAGGTGGTGGCGGGGGGGGACCCGGGAGCGGGAATCACGATGTGGGCCAGAACGGAGCACTCCGTGCTCGGCGCCTGCGCTCTGGGCGAGAGGGGACTCAGGGCCGAGAACGTCGGCGCGCTCGCGGGCAGGGAGCTCGTCCTCGAGCTCAGGTCGCAGGCGTCGGTGGACGTCCACGCCGCGGACCAGATTCTCCCCTACATGGCTCTCGGAGGCGGGGGCGCCTTCACTGTCAGGAGCGTCAGCAGCCACCTCGAGACCGGGATGAGAGTCCTCGAGGCGCTCTCCGGGGTGCGCTTCAGGGCGGAGAGGAAGTACGGGCTGATGAGGGTCGAGTGCCTGCCGCCCCGGGGCCGGGAGCCCGCCCGACAATTATAAATAAGGTCTCGGATATACACAAGCTCATACGGGACGAGAGCCGCCCCCCTAATATTGAGCCCCACTGGAGTGGGCTGTGATAAACGAGGGGGGACGTGCGCAGGTGGCCCTCTCGATGGACCAAAGCCTTCAGAATCGGGCGCCCCGGAAGACCGGGAGCTGTGCGCACGAGGACTGCGACAGTTTCGAGAGGGTTTTCTCTCCACCACTCGACAGGAGGGTCACCAGGGTCCCGATACAGCGCTTCCCCTACTGCAAAAAGTGCGGGGCGCTGAAGAACGTCTCCAGCGACAAGGCGAAGCTGCTCGGATGGTTCACGAACCTCCTGCACAGAATCAACTACAACATTGCTCTCTCCCACGGGAAGCTCACTCAAGCCCAGCAGAGGCTGATCATCGCCGAGATCGAGAAGGTGCAGGACTTCGAAGACAGATACCAGATGACTCGCTCGGCCCAGTTGGACATTTTCTTCGTCGCGATTCACAAGATCAGGCCAGACCTGCCCTTCTGGGTGCTCGAGAGGGCCGCCACGCCCGAGCCCCCGCCGAAAGAGGAGGAGGTCAAGAGGCAGCCGGCGTGGGTCCAGTACTGGGAGTGGCTGAAGAAGAAGAGGGCCCGCGAGGCGGCCGCGGCCGCCACGGGCAGGAAGAAATGAATCTCCATCTCCGTTGGGGCCTCGCTTTCGTCAGAGGGAGGCGGGGAAGGGCGCACCTCTCAAGTGCCGGCCCCCGCCTCCTGCGGAGGAGCCCGGGTTAGCGGGGGTCCATGAGGCGAGAGCTCGAGTTGACCCTCCTTGAGATTATGAGTGAGCTGTCGAGAATAGATGAGGCAACGAGAGAAATCGACGAGGCGGAGTGGCTCAGAAGGCACGGAGAGCTCGACACCATTCTGCGCGCGCTCCACAGGCTCTCACGCTGCCTCCGGTCGCTTCCATACGAGTTCACGTCGGCCAGGCCGGAGGTCCCGTGGACCAGACTCGCGTCTCTAGGCCCCGAGCTCGAGGGCGCTGAGTTCAGGATGGACCCGCGCGCGGTCTGGAGAGCGATAAGGGAGGACCTTCCGGTGCTCAAACGAGAGATTCTCGGGGTCGTTGACGAGCTGAAGTACCGCAGAGCTTCTGAAGAGGAGGAGTAGGCGGGCCCGCACCCCACCCGGGAGGAATGGATGCTTGGCTACTTCACGAACTGTCTCGCAAAGGTGAACCGCTACATCGAGAGGGAGAACAAGAGGGGCTCCGACATACCTAGGTTCACGAAGGCCCAGATAAGGCTGATCGTGAGGTATCTGGAGCGCAGGGAGCTCTTCGCCCACCCGCACGCAATAGACTGCGACGGGAGGAGGTGCAGGTGCGCCGAGCTCAGAAGGAGGGAATTCATCAGGCTCCTCAGGATGCTCAACAGAAAGCTGCCGCGCGCGGTGCTGGAAGCGCTGATATGAGAGCGCCCGATCTCACCCGCAGGCGCGCCGCCCCGGAGCCGAAGCGTCTGAACGCATCGCCGGGAGCGGGGGGCGCGCCAGAGCGGATCGCTGGCGGGGATGGCGGGGGCGTGATTCCGCCCCCGCGCGCGCGGCTGCGCGGGCTGGGAGGCGCGGGCTGAATGGCCAGAGTCTACGGAAAATCTAGGATAGGGAAGGGCTGCTATATCGCCGAGAGCGTTGTGATCGGGCACCCGGGCAAGGCCGAGAGATCCCTCCTGCTCGAGGGCAGGCTCGACCAGCTCGCGGGCGCGGTGGTCGGCGACGGCTGCGTCCTGCGAGACTTCGGCGTCCTCTACTCCGGCGCGGAGCTTGGGGCCGGGGTGGTGACGGGGCATTTCTGGCTCGTGCGCGAGGGGACACGCGTCGGCGCCGGAACGCTGATCGGGACCGGCGTCGTGGTCGAGGACGGGTGCACCGTGGGCGAGAGGGTCTCGCTTCAAACGGGCGTCTACGTCCCGACGAACACGGTCATCGAGGACGACGCCTTTCTGGGGCCGCGCGCCTGCCTGACCAACGACAAGTACATGGGCAGGGGCGGGGCGAGGCTCGCGGGGCCCAGGATATGCCGGGGGGCTCGCGTGGGGGCCAACGCCACGATACTCCCCGGCGTGGTCGTCGGGAGGGACTCTCTCGTGGCGGCCGGAGCCGTGGTGACGAGGGACGTCGGCGAGGGCGAGATGGTCGCGGGCGTCCCTGCGCGAAGAATCGGCGAGGTCCCCCGGGAGCACAGGATGCGCGACGGAGGGGGCTGATTCCGCGGTCGCGGGGGAGCTGCAGTGGTCTCCCGGGCCGCCGCGCGGCGCGCGGGAAACGGGCGCGGCGGGAAGGGGCGAGGGCCTGACCATCGTCCTCGGCACCAGGCCCGAGATAGTCAAGCTCGCGCCGCTCGTTCACGAGCTCGAGAGGCGAGGGCATCCCTTCAGACTCGTCCACACTGGGCAGCACTACTCGCGCGAGATGTCGGAGGTCTTCCTCAGGGAGCTGGGCTACGTCCGCGAGCTCGAGTTCCTGGACATCGGCGGGGGCTCCGCCACCCGGCAGACCGCGAGGGCGCTCTGGGGGCTCGAGAGAATCTTCGGGCGCTGCAGGCCGCGCGCGGTTCTGGTCGAGGGCGACACGAACACGGTGCTCGCGGGCGCGCTCGCGGCTGCCCAGATGGGAATTCCCGTGGTCCACCTCGAGGCGGGGCTCAGGTCCTATGACGACAGGATGCCGGAGGAGAGGAACAGGAGGCTCGCGGACCATCTGTCGTCCGTGCTGCTCGCGCCGACGAAACTGAACGAGAGGACCCTGCGCGGCGAGAGGGTCCGCGGCAGGATACACGTGACCGGCAACACCGTCATCGACGCGATCGAGCAATGCCTGCCGGAGGCGCTCAGGAGGAGCGACATCACCTCGCGGCTCGGGCTCGAGCCCGGAAGGTACATTCTCGCGACGGTGCACAGGAGCGAGAACGTCGACGACCCGCGGACGCTCTCGAACTTCATCACGATATTCCAGCGCTGCCCCCTGCCCGTGGTCCTGCCCCTCCACCCCCGGACAAGGAAGATGGCGAGGCGCGCGGGGCTCGGGAGGAGCCTGAGGCGCTCGAAGGACGTCGTCGTCACGGACCCCGTGGGCTACATGGACTTCCTCGCCCTGATGAAGCGCTCCGCCTTCGTCCTCACGGACAGCGGCGGCGTGCAGGAGGAGGTCACCGCGCCGTCGATGAGGAAGAAGTGCTTCGTCCTCAGGACCTCCACGGAGAGGCCGGAGGCGGTGCGCGCGGGCTACTGCGTCCTCGCGGGCACGGAGGTCAGGGGGGTTCTGGGGCGGGTGCTGGTCTGGTGGACCAACAGCCACCGCGTCCCGAGGAGCCCGAGCCCCTACGGGGACGGAAACGCGGCGCGCAGGTGCGCGGACGCGCTGGAGGCGGAGGGGGTGGTGTGAGGGCGTGGATGGGGTGCTAAAAGATCAGCTGCTTTTATATTCATATTTCCCGGACTGAAAAAACAGTGAATACCAACATCGCAGCTCTATCTTTTACTTCGAAATCAGCTTTATAATGATAAAATACAGCCGATGCATTATGAGGCCCTGCTCGATTCGGCTGCCGATACTTTGTTAATTCCAAAATAAATTTCTGGTAATCTCTTAATAGGTCTAATAGAAATGATGTGGGCCATATAAATTATTAAGAAAATTAGAAAATATTCCATGAAAACAATCGACGAAGTATTAGATGAGGCAAAACGAAGATTAGTAGAATATTTTCGGATTTCGCCATTTGTGGTATGGAAAGAGGAGGATCTACAAGGATTTCTTTTTCATTCCATTTTAGATGTCGAGCCCCTGCTTATTAAAAGACTTCATCGTGAGTTCCCTATTGTATTATCTTACAAACCTCGAAATTGGGCAGGACTGCTCGATTTAGCTATTATAAATGATTTTGATGGTAATATTAATGTCAATGAAGTGAAAATCGATTATGCGATAGAATTAAAATTTATGAGGCATTGGAAAACTGGTTTAAGTCCAAAAAGTCTTAGAGGCTTTAAAAAAGAATGCGAAAAAGATTTAAAAAAACTCCAGTCAAATGCGATTAATTTTCATGCGGGAACAAAAAAATTCTTCTGGGCATTTAGAATAACCGATATTTCACAGGAGATAGATGTTGATAAAATTTTTGCAGAAATCGAATGGAATGATATTGAGCACCAATATTTTGAATCATTGATTGAAAGGAAATAAACGAGCGGGACATTATCGCGGGCATTATTTTCCTCCAGAAAGATAGGGTCAGGCGGGCTTTCGGCCGGGGTGGTCGGCGTCGGCCGACCTGATGGGCCGCGCGCGATCAAACCTCCGCAGATGCATTGAAAGGGCCTCAGCATATTTAAATAGCTTATGAGCAACTACTCATGAAGCCCAGAAGGCATCAGAAATAATTGAAGCGCTGCTGGCCAGAGCTCTGAGAACCAGAATATACGGCTTTAGCAGGTTTCTTATATAAACTCACTATAGGATATAGATAATTAATGGGAGATAGACGACATGAAAGAGAGGACCAGACCCGAGCCCGGCGAGTGGGTCCTGCTCAGGGACGATGAGATAATTGCCTGCGATAGTGACGTCGCAAGGCTCATGGAGCTGGCGCGCCGGTACTCACCGGGTGAGGTGGTGATCTCGAAGGAACCGGTATCGCAGCACTGTTACTATTGAATGGTCAGCAATGCCGGTCGGAAGGGAACTGACCTTTGAATTCCTTCACGGGCTGAGACGGGGGGAATTTGGGCCGGGCGATTTTGTCCCCCGACAAGGGTGGGAGCTTGGTCCTTACTCATCACCGTCAAATGAACAAAGCTAATATACACCCAATGTCAATGAAAGGCCGCCGGAGAGTGGTGCCAGCGTGGAGGAGGCAGGAGCGAGAGATTTGGACGAAAGAGTCGATGAAATCAGGCGGAAGATAATGCCCGTGCTGCAGAGGCACGGGGTCAGGAGGGCCGCCCTCTTCGGCTCCTTCGTCAGGGGCGAGGACAGGAAGGACAGCGACATAGACATCCTGGTAGAGGTTGGAAAGGACATCAGCCTCCTCGATTTCATCGGCCTCAAGCAGGAGCTCGAGGACGCCCTCGGGCGCCCGGTGGACCTGGTGGAGTACGGCACCATAAAGCCACTCCTCAGGGACAGAATTCTCGCCGAGCAGGTGGTCCTGACTTGATTCCGGATCCGGCCGTTTATCTAGAGGATATGCTTGGCTCTATCGCGATGATAGAGCGCCATCTGCGCGGAATGGACAGGGCCGGTTTCATGGCGGACCCCACCGTGCAGGAGGCCGTCCTGAGGCGACTGGAAATCATCGGTGAGGCCGCGTCCCGAGCGAGCTGCGCGAGCGCCACCCGGAGATACCGTGGAGGCGCATCGCCGGGCTGAGGGATGTTGTGATTCACTCCTACTCAAGCATCGACTTGGATATGGTCTGGAGGGTCCTCCAGAACGACCTCCCGCCCCTAAAGGAGGCCCTCGCGAGAATTCGGAGAGGGCTCTGAGCTGGCGCGTGATGGATGCCGTGAATAAATTCCATAAAAATTCTCGCCATATTTAAATACTATATAAATAAATTCTCATAAAAACCCGAGGGCACCCGCGATGATTGAGGCGTTGCTGGCCGGATTTCTCACCTCGCTGGCGGTGACGCTCATCATAATGCCGGGCGTCATCAGGACGATGACGCGCCACGGAATCACTGGCCCCGACATGAACAAGCCCGGGAGGCCGCAGGTGGCGGAGATGGGCGGCGTCGGGGTTTTGATCGGCTTCTTCTCGGGCCTCTTCGTCGCCCTCGGCTGGACAAAATTCGTCCAGCCCGTGGAGCTCGCGGACTCGCGGCTCCTCCTCGCATCAATGTTTGCGATTCTGGGCGCGGCGCTCGTCGGCGCCCTCGACGACCTCTTCGACCTGCGCCAGCGCGTCAAGGCCGTCCTGCCGGCGTTCTTCGCGATACCGATGGGCTACTACATGGTCGGCGAGCCGATCAATCTTCCGTGGGCCGGGGCTGTTTTCTTCGGCTACTGGATGCTTCTGATAGTGCCGTTCATGATGACCGCGGCCGCCAACGCGGCAAATATGCTCGAGGGCTTCAACGGCCTCGGCGCGGGGCTCGGGATAATAATGAGCATATCAATCATCATAATGTGCGCAGTTGGCGGGAGCTGGCAGGGAATCATCATCCTCCTCCCGCTTCTCGGGGCCCTGCTCGCCTTCATATACTTCAATTACTACCCCGCGAGGGTCTTCCCCGGCGACACGATGATGCTCTTCATGGGAGCGGCTCTGGCGGCGGGAGCGATTAACGGAATGGTAAAAGAAGTCGCGGTTATAATTTTCATACCAATGATTGCAGAGTTCTTCCTGAAACTGCGTGGCGACTTCCGCGCCCGGAACCACGGCTTCCCGGACGAGAAAGGATACCTGAGATATCCGAGGCGCGTTGAGTCCCTGACCCATCTCGTCATGAAATCCCTGCGCGTCACGGAGCCGCAGTTCGTCGCGGTCTTCTGGACGCTCGAACTCATCATCTGTGCGGCCGTGGTGGCCGCCTTTGCTGGAATCACTTTACTATGACCCTGTCTAAGGCTCGTGGCGCGGGCCCGGAAAAGGGACCTCTGCTGGTATTGCGAGATTGGTATTCCCCCTATCTTGAATATCCGGCCCTCTGGTCCTTCAAAGGGGCCCGCGCCTCACATCTTTTATTTTATTCATTACATCGAAAACCACAACATGTCTTCACTCGCAGTGCATCACAAGCCTCTCCCTCACCTATTAAGGCAGATGATATCCGCCTGAGACAGCCCCGGCCGGTTCTTTTAAAAATCCTCCTATATCGCCCACTGTAATATCCCGAAAGTAGTTGCTCTCGGGGAATCCAGGTACCTCTCGTCCTCATATATATCACCTTTTGTCCTCCGGGTGGTTCCGGAGATAAATCCTCCTTTCCCCGGGT